>CANGTM010000022.1 GCA_947456825.1 Chitinophagaceae bacterium | reverse complement strand
GCCCAAAAGCGATGAAACCATTCCCAAAAGAAAATATACTTGAACTCCTGTAAGGTAAAATCAAAGTTGAGTAAGCGAAACTGAGGGGTCTGCTGGTATTTAACGAACTCCACCGCCCAATCGGCATCCGTAAGCGGAGGCAACGCACCCGTTACCACATTCCATTCGGTAATGGAGAGCCCCGAACCGGTCAGTCGTGTTATACCACCTAAGGCGATCTGAATAACGACCATGGCCACACCGGTAAGCAACCAAATTGCCACCGGACGCGATGTAGCTTCGATTTTCATAGCGCAAAGGTAAAGCCTGCCATTGCGGGAACTCGATTTTGTTGAGCATAATTTTGCATATTGCAGGGTATGTTGGCGGCTTACTATAAAAAAAATGAGCTTGAAGCAGGCTGCGATGAAGCGGGTCGGGGCTGTTATGCGGGGCCTGTTGTGGCTGCGGCCGTTATACTACCAAAGAACTTTAAACATCCGCTGTTGAACGATTCCAAAAAGCTCAGTGCCGCTCAGCGAGACGCCCTTCGGCCGATAATCGAAGAGAAAGCCATCGCATGGGGCATCGGTGTAATCGATCATGAAGAGATCGATAAGATTAATATTTTAAAAGCCAGCTTCAAGGCCATGCATCACGCTATTGCCGCACTACCACAAAAACCTTCCTTGTTACTGATCGACGGTAATCGTTTTGTACCCTACCCATCAATCAAACATCACTGCTTTGTAAAGGGAGATGGACGATTCGCCTCCATTGCCGCCGCGAGCATATTAGCCAAAACCTATCGGGACCAATTGATGCAATTATTACATGCTGAGTTTCCACAATACGGCTGGGATCGTAATAAAGGCTATGGTACTGAAGCACATCGAAAGGCCATCGAAAAACATGGCCTATGCACGTATCACAGAAAAAGCTTCAGACTACTGCCCCAGCAAGGGGAACTAGATTATTGAATGGTCCAGACCTCGTTACCACGAAGCAGTTTATCGAGATCGGCAGGCTTACGAGCACTGGCCTCTTCTAGCTGCGCCTTCATCACATCTTCGTAACAGGGGCGATCGGTCTGGTAGAAAACACCAAAGGGGCGAGGCAGATGACCTTCTATATGTACGTCATCGAATATGCGAGAGAGAATTTGAGCTTTGTAGATATCCCTTTCATCATGAACCCAGCAATCGTCTGCCGAATAACCTTGTGTTAGATCTACCACCACGGGCTTAAAGCCATCGAGCTTGATCCCTTTATCATTGGCTGCGCCGAACAGCAACGGCTTACCAGACTCCAAGAATAAGGTTTCAACAGGCTTGGTACCTTTCTCGGTAAAGATCTCAAAGGCGCCATCGTTAAAGATGTTACAATTCTGATAGATCTCCAGAAAAGAAGATCCTTTGTGACCGTTTGCGCGAAGCAACATGGCTTGCAAATGCTTGGGGTCGCGATCCATAGTGCGCGCCACAAACGTTGCATCGGCTCCCAGCGCCAGCGCCGCAGGATTAAAGGGATGATCGATGCTTCCCATCGGCGTACTCTTGGTCACCTTTTTTTCTTCTGAGGTCGGCGAGTACTGCCCTTTGGTCAATCCATAAATCTGGTTATTAAAGAGCAAGATGTTCACATCAAAATTGCGACGCAATAAATGAATGGTATGATTACCGCCAATACTCAAACTATCGCCATCTCCGGTAATGATCCATACGCTTAGTTCCGGACGGGTTGCTTTAAGACCACTGGCCACTGCCGTAGCGCGACCATGAATGGAATGCATCCCGTAAGTATTCATGTAATACGGAAAGCGACTGCTGCAACCGATCCCCGAAATAAAAACGATGTTCTCGCGCGGAATGCCCAAAGTGGGCATCACTTTTTGTACCTGCGCTAAAATGGAATAATCCCCACAACCCGGACACCAACGAACTTCCTGATCGGTGGCAAAATCCTTGGCGGTCAATACCGGGGCTGTCTGGGTTTCGCTCATAAGGGTATATTACAAACAAAATTACTGAAATCTTAATACAGATATCGGCCTCGTTCTATCATCCGATCCGCAATGCGACGGCGGGCGGCCTTGCTGTTAAAGGGTTCTGCCTTCGTAAATCGCTTGAGCCCCATCAAAATCATATGACCTTCGTCGCCATCGGCAAACCCGTTAATAGCATCCTTACCCGATTTATTTACCCGGTCGGCGGCATCATATAGGTAGGTACGCATCATATCGATCTGGTCGGCTACAGCCTGCTCACCTTGCTTGGCAACCAATTTCATGACGCGAAGCAATGTGCTCTCCGCATGAAACACCTCAATGGCCATATCGGCTATATTCATCAAGATCTCTTGTTCGTGCTCGATCTTCATCATTAGTTTTTGTACTGCGGCGCCTGCGGTCATCAAGATGGCTTTCTTAAGATTAGCGATCAATTTTAACTCGCTCGCGAACGGCGCATCATCGCTCGCACCAAAATCAGGTATGCTCATGAGCTCCTTTTGAACAGCCATAGCAGGGCCCATCAGATCGAGACGTCCTCCCATGGCGCGCTTTAGCGTCATGTCGAGCGCTAGCAATCGGTTGATCTCGTTGGTCCCTTCATAAATACGATTGATACGACTATCGCGATAGGCGCGCGAGATATTATACTCGGCGCTAAACCCATTGCCCCCGTGAATCTGTACTCCTTCGTCGACCGAAAAGTCGAGCACCTCGCTACCAAATACTTTTAATGCAGCACATTCGATCGCGTACTCCTCGGCACCAGCCAGCAAGGCCTCGGAAAAAGGTTTACCTGCGGCTAGCAGCTCTTCTTCTTTTTCTTTGATCCACTCCGATGTTCGGTAAAGAGCCGACTCCGCCACAAATACGCGAATGGCCACCTCTGCCAATTTATGTTTGATGGCTCCAAAGTTTGCAATGGGTTGTTTAAACTGTTCACGCGTCTTAGCATAGGTGATGGAATGATTCAGCGCCATACGCGATCCTCCTATCGCTGCCGCACACAGTTTTAATCGGCCAAGATTCAAAATATTAAAGGCGATCTTATGTCCCTTACCTAATTCACCCAATAAATTCTCCACCGGTATCTTACAATCCTGAAAATACAATTGCACGGTAGAAGATCCTTTGATGCCCATCTTATCTTCTTCGGGCCCTTGTGTAAATCCAGGTGTGCCGCGCTCTACGATAAAGGCCGTGAACTTATCACCATCCACCTTGGCAAACACGGTATATACATGCGCAAATCCGCCATTGGTGATCCAGCATTTTTGACCATTCAAGATATAATGCTTGCCGTCGGCAGAAAGTGTGGCAGTGGTCTTGGCTCCCAAGGCATCGCTGCCGCTATTGGGTTCGGTAAGTCCATACGAGCCGGCCCATTCGCCGGTGACCAACTTAGGCAAATACTTATTTTTTTGCTCCTCGGTTCCAAAATATAAAATGGGTAACATACCAATACAGGTATGCGCCGAAACGGCAACCGAGTACGAATGCCCGGCACCTAAGTACTCACTGACAATCACAGAGGTCACAAAATCCTTTGCCAATCCTCCATAGGCCTCGGGAATCGAAACCGAGAGCAACCCCAATTCTCCGGTCTTCGCTACCAGCGAAGGCATTAGCCCAGGCTCCATCGCGTCAATGCGCTGAACGATCGGAAACACTTCGGTATCCAAAAATTGCGTACACATGTCCTTTATCATGCGTTGCTCCTCGGTAAAATCCTCGGGAATAAAACAATCCTCAGGTAACGAGGCGGTAGTCAACCACTGGCCTCCTTTGATGGCTTTCTTTACTTCGACGGTCGATGACATAACGGTAGTATTAAATGGATGATTGATGTTTAACTAAGATTATCGTACACGATTTGTAAGACCTGCTTGCATACTTCTACCTTATCGGCGGGTACGGACTGCAAGGCCTCGTTGAGCGTCTGATCGGCCAACTTCATGGACTGTTCTTGTAGTTGCTGACCTTCTTTGGTCAAATAAATTAGATTGATACGGCGATCGGTAGCAGCCGCTACCCGTTTAACCAACTGAGCACGCTCTAGATTATCTACCAGACGGGTAATACTCGGCTTATCTCTAAAACTGGCATTGCACAGGTCTTGCTGGCTAATACCGTCTTTTTTCCAAAGATGATAAAGTACGCTCCACTGCTCGATGGTAACAGGTAACTTCTGCGCATTGAATTTTTTTTGAAGCCTTCTCGCAATGGCTGTCGAGGCAAGTCCCGTAATGAAGCTGTACAGCTCGCCTTTCTTAAATTGGTTGTTTGGCATATAGTTGTTTAAGCAACTATCAAATCTACAATTATTTTTTGATTGGCCCGATGACCGCTCGTTAAAAACTGTTCTTTTTTGATTGCGCGGTCAATGCATAGATTTGTCTCCCATGTTAGCCCTTACCGCCCTGTTTCTGCTGCTCTCGCTGGTGTACGGACAATTACTAAAAGGATTTTTAAGGGATTGGCAAGCCATAACGCTGCCAGAACCCGTAAAGTCCGCTACCCTCCCACTCGTAACGGTACTTGTTCCTGCCCGTAACGAAGAGGCCAATATCGGAGTGCTCCTAACCGCCCTGCAAGCACAGCAGTACCCGGCCTCACGACTCGAGATCATCGTAATAGATGACCACTCCGAAGATCAAACGGCGGCTGTTGTAACTACGTTTAAAGGAATCACGCTGCTCCGTCTCCATGCAGCGGACATCAATTCGTACAAGAAAAAAGCCTTAGAAGAAGGCGTATCCCATGCACAAGGCGAACTGATCGTTTGCACGGATGCTGACTGCATGCCCGGACCCCATTGGATCGAACAACTGGTGAGCGTTTATCAAAAAAAGCAGGCGGCATTCATCGCTGCTCCAGTGGTATTGCACTATCAACAAAACTGGCTGGGATATCTGCAAGCGCTCGATTTTATGGTGCTGCAAGGTATTACCGGAGCCGGGCTGCATCGTGGTAATCTGCTTATGTCCAATGGCGCCAATCTAGCCTACCCCAAGACCGTCTTTACAGCCGTAAACGGCTACGCGGGAGCCGACCATATCGCCTCTGGGGATGACTTTTTTTTATTGCACAAGATCGCCGAACTGTACCCGGCGCGCATCGTTTATCTCAAATCGAAACAAGCCATCGTAAGCACTGCAGCACAAGAAACCTGGGGAGGTTTCTTACAACAACGCATCCGTTGGGCCAGTAAGTCGACTCACTACAAAAAGGGAAGGCTCCAAGCGGTCCTCTCTCTGGTCTGGTCGTATAATCTGGTGCTACTGATTTTGGCGCTGGCCGGCCTTTGCGAGAATCGTTATCTCCTTATCTTTTTGGCAGGATGGATCATCAAAACCATGCTGGAATGGTCTTTTGTTAGCGAAGTGGCAAGTTTCTTCGATCGCAAGGCCTTACTTAAAAAGTTTTTTTGGCTGCAACCGCTTCACATAGCTTACACGGTAGTGGCTGGTGCGCTTGGCTTAAAGGGCAACTACCGCTGGAAAGGAAGAACCGTGCGCTAAAGAAGGGGCCATTAAACAATGGAATTCTATAGATTTGTGCCGACCAATTCTCGTTATATGCGCTGCTTATTTTCAATTGGCTTTTTCGTCCTGATCGCTTGCATACAACCCGTCATCGCACAAGATGCCGTTATTCGCAGGCTGCAGACGGAGTCGCTTCGCCCCGTAAAAAAATACGTACCCGATTCCCTTATCAAAAAATGGAAATCAGGAGGAAACTATACCCTCACCATCGGACAAGGTAGTCTGAGCAATTGGGCCGCCGGAGGCGATCAATTCTCATTTACCATCAATACTATTTTACAGCTGTATTCGTATTACCGCAAGGACCGAAATAGTTGGGACAATACCCTCGATATCTTCTTTGGCTATATCAATACCACTTCGCTGGGTAGCCGTAAGAACGATGACAGGTTCGATTTGATCTCTAAATATGGTTACTCCCTCAACAAGAAACTGAACCTGGCCACGCTTTTCAATATCCGTTCACAGTTTGTGCGGGGATATACCTACCCTAATAATGTAAAGACCTTTGCCTCTACGTTCATGTCTCCCGGATATATCATCTTTAGTCAGGGACTTGATCTTAAGCCCAAGAAAAACCTATCGATATTCTTCTCCCCGCTTACGGCTCGCTGGGTCATTGTAACCGACCCTGAACTATCGCGTCGTGGAGAATACGGGGTCAGGCCTGGCACTAAAAGCATAAACCAACTTGGAGCTTTTGGTACACTCACTTACGAAAAGAGCTTTACAAAAAAGGTTTTATATAAGACGAGGGTCGACTTGTTTACAAACTACAAAACCAATCCGCAAAACGTAGATCTTTTTATGACCAATGTGCTAACGGCCAAGATCGGAAAGAATCTCGCCTTTAACTGGAACCTCGATCTGGTTTATGATGATGACGTGCGGTTGTTTGGCCCCACCAAAAAATCACCGGGACTGCAACTAAAATCGATCGTGGGAATCGGTCTGCAGGTTAAATTTTAAGGATGGGACAAAAGAAACTGGTCCGTTTTGCCGCGATCAAAGAATTCAAAAATGTACTGGAATTTCCTGAAGCCATGGCCGGGCGATGGAGTCGTTTTTTTGAGCATGCAAAGCCGCTCACCCTCGAGTTGGCCTGTGGCAAGGGAGAATATACGCTGGGATTGGCCCGCTTACATCCCAATCAAAATTTTTTGGGGGTAGATCTAAAGGGTAATCGTATTTGGGTGGGGGCCAAAAAGGCACTCGAAGAAGGTTTAACCAATGTGGGGTTTTTAAGGACACAGATAGAACAGATCGGTGATTACTTTGCACCAGGAGAGGTACAATCGATCTGGATCACCTTTCCCGATCCGCAACTTCGATTCTCAAAAGCCAAGAAAAGATTAACCCATCCGGTATTCCTTAGAAAGTATCAACAAATACTGTCTCCCGGGGGTTATATCCATGTGAAGACGGACAGTCCCGACCTGTATCGTTTTACCCGCCTAGTGATCGAGCTGTACGGATGTATCTTACACAAAGCGAGTGATAATATATACGGAGAACCGGTGGTGACTGAAGAATTGCGTATTAAAACACATTACGAATCTCTAGATATTGCAGGCAGCAAGAAAATACATTATATCTGTTTTTCGCTACCCACGCAATTAGCGATAGAAACCGATCAGTTGCTCAAAGAAAAATTAAGGGAAGATGAAGGGATTGATTGAGGGAAAACATTTTTACTATAACCAAGAAGGATTGGTCGTACTGACCGAAGCCTATCACCTCGAAAAAGGATATTGCTGCGGCAATGGCTGCAAGCACTGTCCATACGAGTTCGAAAGCGTCCCTGAACCCCGTCGCAGCCAGCTGATAAAGGAAAAGGAAACCGAACAAGTTCGCTCCTCATCCTGATAACTACGAACGTTCGAATAGCCCTCGCAAAGCAAGGTCCAAGGTTGTGCCCGACCTGCCACTTCGCACAAGATCGCTGCCCTGTTGTTTTCTCGCGACTCCTTATCTTTATTGAAATGCCATCCGCAAAGCGCCCTGACGATCAGCTGCGTGCTGTCTTGCCTTCGGGCAAGAAGGAATCTGACTTCTTTCAGCAAGTCTGGGCCCTTGTCCGCTTGATTCCACGCGGAAGAGTCACCTCGTACGGTGCCATTGCCGCCAGCTTGGGTGCTAGGTCTGGGGCCCGTATGGTAGGCTGGGCGATGAACAGCAGCCATGGCGCAACTCCAAAAGTGCCTGCTCACCGCGTTGTGAACCGGATGGGACTACTCTCGGGGAAAAATCATTTTCCTACACCCACCGCCATGCAAGAGCAATTGGAAAAAGAAGGCATCAAAATAAAAGACGACCAGGTGGTAGATTTTGAAAAACATTTTTGGGACCCCACCAAAGAGCTGAATAGTCTCTAAAATAACTGCCTAGCGACTAGCTATAATAAGGGCTGATCATCCAATAAACGACTACCCCTGTTATCGCTACATAGAGCCAAATAGGCCAAGTGATCTTAGCTAATTTCTTATGGGCCGGCCACTCACTGATCAAGGCCCGATACGCCGTAAACAGAATAAAAGGAAGAATAAGCCCGGCCAGGGGTATATGCGTGAACAGGATCACATAGTAAAGAGTACGAATAGTGCCCTCTCCACCATATGATGTTTCGCCTGCTAACAGATGGTGGGCAATGTAGCTGACCAAAAAAAGAATGGAAAGGACCATGGCGGCCAGCATCATATTCTTATGTGCAACATAGCGTCCGGTCTTTACGGCCCAGAGCGCCCCTATCAATAAAAGGGCTACCAGTGAATTAATGACAGAATTCACCAGTGCAAAAACATGAACGTCAAAGCCTAGGTCTACTTCGAGTTTAACGCGGCCTAATATCACCACAGCGGTAAAGACGATAAAAGAAAAAAGCCAGACGAGTCGAGAGGCCAGCTTGTCGTTCTTAGAAAGTACGGGAGGCAGCATTGTCAATTATTTTTTACGAAGAAAAAAGAGTAACAAAAATACACCCAAGATGGCCAGCAAGAAAGATATGGCCATGATGACCAGCTTGCCCTCAAAAAAACTGCGGGCCTTTGGATTTTTTTCCATGGACAGTAAGATAACGTCTTGTTGTAGCCGAGAGAGGTCCTCGGGGTCGAGGCCATCGTAATAGCCCCTTACCTGGCGATTTACGTCGATCAGAACGAACTTATCGCTGTGTACAAAATTGGTATCGACCGATTCACCATCGATCAGCCCCAACTTCATCTCGTTGATGGCCATATCGTAGATGGTCTTCTTGTCGCCGGTCAACAACCACCACGTATCGGGATTGATCTGAAAGCGCTGTGCCCAGTAACGCAGTCTATCGAGCGTATCGCGCTCAGGATCTATACTGAATGACAGAAAATGAACTTTCTTATTGGTGCGATCGCCTACTCGGCTGCCATTATGTAACGTCTCGGCCAAGCGCTTCATATTCTGTGTCATTGAAGGACAGATCGTGGGGCATCGCGTAAAGAAAAAATCGGCAACGATAATTTTGCCTTCGAGACTATCCCACGAAACGGTCTTCCCTTCTTGATTTTGCAAGGAGAAATTAGCTAACTGGTGCCAAACGGTATCCGATACACGTTTACCCCTTTTAGTGACCTGCTGGATCGAATCCGGGAAATAATGCTTAGGAAGCTGCAAGGCATCGTGGCTATTGACATCCACAATAAAATATGCGATCAGAGGAATGATCAACGCCAGCAGCAGAGCATATAACGCAGTCTTGTTCAATGCAGGTTAACGATATTAGTGCGCCCCCTTGTGCTTGGCGGGCATAGTAGACTCCTTATAATGCTTGTCGTACGTATTACGCAGGTTCTTGTAAGAATTGCCATCCCAGATAAAGGCTCCGATAAACCAGATAAAGAGTAACAGAGGCACCACAATGGTCATGATCATGTTGCGGATCTCATCACCCAGGTGCATAAAGACCGAAACTATGTAATAAGCTTTGGCCAGTGTAAGGATACAGACCATTCCCTTGAACATCAGTATCAGCAGTTCGTTAGGAGATTCTCCTTTGTGGATATTATAGATGAGCAGGCCAATGACCAGCTCAACGATAGTGATCACGGAGAGAAGAATCGTGGTATTCCTGACCTTCTTTTTAAAGGTAGCGTCATCCGTATGATGCTGAAAGGTTACTTCTTCGAAAGCGGGATGTTGCATAGTATAATAGTTTCTTGGTTCTTGAATTTAGTTGTTCGATCAGATCAGATAGAAGCAAAGGAATACGAATACCCATACCAGGTCTACAAAGTGCCAGTACAAACCAGCCTTTTCGATCATCAGGTAATGACCTCTGCGCTCAAACACTCCTTTTTGTGTCATCAGCAACATAACTATATTGATGATAACGCCCGAAAAAACGTGAAAGCCATGAAATCCGGTGATACCGAAGAAATAACCTCCGAACGCAACCGGTCCTTTCTCACGCACATGCAGATCGGCTACCTGTATCGACTTTAGCAACTGCTCATGAGAGAGAGCATTATGGTCGACAGCAGCGGTGCCCCCGCTATGGCCCATCTGAGAAAGCTGTAGTAAGGTTTCGTGCGAGGTGTTTTGCAAAGCGGCCATTACTTGATCTTCGGGAACCAGTCTTCCCCAAGGATTTCCGCGCATGGTCTGTCCAATGATATCGAGCTTGCCATCAGCCAGTACCACATGTTCTCCAGTAATGAGGTGATGCCACTCCCAAGCCTGACAGCCCAAGAAAGCAGCGCCTCCGATGATGGTCCAGATCAACCATTTGACCACCCCTTTCTTATCGTTATTGTGTCCGGCATGTACCGCCAGCACCATCGTTACGGAAGAGATGATCAGGACAAAGGTCATCACACTCACAAAGGCCAGCGGAAGATTAGCATGCCCGGCACCGGGAAATGCATTAAAGACTACGTTGGGGTCGGGCCAAAAGTTTTGGCTAAAGCGTATCGTGCCGTACGAGATCAGAAAGGCTCCGAACGTAAAGGCATCACTCATTAAGAAGTACCACATCATAAGTTTGCCGTACTCCATATTAAAGGGACTCTTACCGCCGGTCCACCATTTGGTCTGCTGAAGGGTTGCCGATGTAGTCATACGTTATTGTTTCTTTTGCGTTAGTGTTGGTTATTAGGTTCAATTTCCGCCGACGAGCAAAAAGAAAAGCAACAAGTAGATCCATAGCAGATCTACAAAGTGCCAGTACGTTGCTGCGATCTCAACAGGAATAGAACTATATATTTTAATTCGTCCAAAAAAAGCTTTTGCCAGCAGTACACTCAATACCACAACGCCACCGATCACATGCAGGGCATGCAATCCAAAGATCACATACAGAAATTGTCCCGCTCCCGACCCCCGAAACGTGATCTGCTGCGCCCACAATGCCATAAAACCATTCCACTGCAGTGCAACAAACAAGATGCCGAGCACCAACGTAACGCCCATCCACAGACGGTAACGGGCCATCTCTCTCTCCTTAAAACCGCGCAGGGCCAGGTATACGGTTCCGCTACTCAGCACAATGGCCACAGTAGACAACCAGAATACCGAAGGAAGCGTTACCGATTTCCATCCGACCTGGTTGCTCTTTACAATAAATGCACTGGTGAGCCCGGCAAACATCATTATAAGACTGCCCATGGCCACCCACAAGGTAAACTTGTGTGGATGCATCTTTGTTGTAGTCGTTGCGTTCACGTTAGTATCGAATATCTTTTTACGCTGTCGTTGCCTTGCTCAATAACAGAGCGAACAAGATCAGCGGTAAATACAAATAACTTCCAAACATCACCCGGCGGGCCGCCTTGACCTCCATCGTGCGATACAAATTGATGCATCGCCCGATCATAAACACATTAGCCAAAATCACCACACCTATTGCGATCAACCCTTGCAGCGAGTCGGTCGTTGATAGGCCGGTAAAAAAGGGCAGCAACGTAACCGGCACCAGCAACAGCGAATAGGCTATGGTCTGCATCGCCGTAAATCGGGTAGGCCCCTCTCTCGAGGGTAGTAAACGAAATCCCACTGCGGAATAATCCTGATGTGCCACCCAGGCAATTGCCCAAAAATGCGGGAATTGCCAAAAGAACTGAAAGGCAAACAAGATCCATCCTCCAAGTGAAAATTCATCTTGTCCGGCTACCCACCCGATCAAACAGGGTAAGGCACCCGGTACAGCTCCCATCAGTACCGCTATCGAGTTGACTTTCTTCAGTGGCGTATAAATGAATGCGTAGAGAAACAAACTGAAAGCCGCCAACATGGCTGCACTCCAGTTAAACCAGTTTCCCAACATCCAAACACCCACGGCCCCACTTAGGATAGCAAAGATCCATCCGTCAAGTGGCTTGAGTCGTCCCGAAGCGATCGGCCGGTTAGCAGTACGTTTCATCTGTGCATCCGTGTCACGTTCCACCACCTGGTTGATCGCATTGGCACTTCCGGTCACCAACATCCCACCTACAAAGAGCAGGAGTATCATTAGCCAGTCGTATTCGACCACCTTAGGCGCCAGCAGATAACTGATTACACTACTGAACACCACCATGATACTCAGCGAAGGCTTCATCAACTGTATATAATCCCTGATCTTCATGAATCCTTCGCCATTTTTCAAATACACTATCTCTACAACACGATGCGGGGTCACTTAACGCAACCCGCCTGCATCAATGTTTACTTTCGTTCGCACCCACCGGTTCGGTCTGCGGAATAAACTCGCGTCCATCTTTGGCATAATCATAGGGCCAGCGATGTACTTCGGGAATATCTCCCTCCCAGTTACCGTGTCCGGGATTGATGGGGGTCGTCCACTCAAGCGTATTGGCTCCCCATGGATTTTGTGAACGAACTTTTCTACCCTTGTAAATAGAGTAGAAGAAATTGAACACAAAAAGTAATTGAGCAGCGAACACCACGATCGTAACAATGGTGATCATCTGATCGAGATCTCTGAAATTATTGAAGTTGACCCAGCCACTCTTGTCGAGATAACGACGAGGTACGCCGGCCAATCCTTGGTAATGCATAGGCCAGTAGATCAGATACGCACCGATCATGGTAACCCAGAAGTGAATGTAGGCCATGGTATTGTTCAAATAACGACCGAACATTTTGGGGAACCAGTGATACACGCCTGCAAACATGCCAAAGAAAGAAGCTACTCCCATTACAATGTGAAAGTGCGCTACTACGAACATGGTATCGTGCAAGTGAATATCGATGGTAGAGTTACCCAAGAAGATACCGGTCAGACCACCGGAAATGAACAAGCTTACAAAACCAATGGCGAAAAGAGCGGCGGGCGTAAAGCGGATGTTCCCTCTCCAAAGTGTGGTGAGCCAGTTGAATACTTTAATGGCCGAAGGCACAGCGATCAGCAAGGTGAGCAGTACGAACACAGAACCCAAGAACGGATTGAGTCCGGTTACGAACATGTGATGCGCCCATACCAAGAAGGCCAGAATGGCAATGGCAAACAACGAACCCAGCATGGCCATATAACCAAAGATGGGCTTGCGGCTGTTGACCGAAAGAATCTCAGAAACCATCCCCATAGCGGGCAACAGAATGATGTATACCTCTGGGTGTCCCAAGAACCAGAACAAGTGCTGATAGAGAATGGCACTTCCTCCTTCATTGGGAAGCACTTCACCGTTAATGACAATATCACTTAGGTAGAAACTGGTTCCCAGGTTACGATCGAACAACAGCAGGATCGCGCCGGAGAGCAATACAGGGAAAGAGAGTACACCCAAGATCGCCGTAAAGAATACCGCCCAAATGGTGAGTGGCATGCGTGTCATGCTCATCCCCTTGGTACGCATATTCAAGATGGTAGCAATATAATTAAGGCCTCCGAGCAGCGAAGACACAATGAACAACGCCATGCTGATCAGCCATAGGTCGGTACCGATCTTTTGTCCGTCGCCCGCTTGCTTCAGTGCACTCAGTGGCGGATACATGGTCCACCCTCCTGAAGCGGGACCCGTATTGACGAAGATGGAAGACATCATGACCACACTGGCTAGAAAGAAGAACCAGTACGACAGCATATTCATAAAAGGAGAAGCCATGTCACGCGCACCGATCTGCAACGGAATAAGAATATTGGCGAAGGTGCCGCTCAAACCGGCGGTCAGTACAAAGAATACCAACACGGTTCCGTGCATGGTTACCAATCCATAATAGAACTCGGGTTGAATCTGCCCCCCTTTGGCCCATTGGCCAAAGAATGTTTCCAAAATGGGAAAGGTCTTGTCGGGATAACCCAGCTGGAGTCGGAATAATACAGAAAACAGTCCTCCCACAATGGCCCACACGATACCTGTGATCAGAAATTGCTTTCCGATGGTCTTGTGGTCCATACTAAAGATGTACTTAGAAATAAAGGACTCTTGGTGATGTCCGTGCTCCTCGTGGTGCGTTGTAGCTGGTGTGGCTACAGCGGCAGTTGTCATCATTGTTTCACTCATTGTCTTCGTATTTAAAAGCGTTTAATCGTTGAATTAGTTTTTAGCTACAGCAGTGGCCATCGGAAGTGCGGCTGATGCGCTGTCTTTTTTAGCCGCGGGGTCCTTGTCGGGGTTCGCCACCAGGTATTGGGGTTTCTTAGAAGCTATCCAGGCGTCGAACTCTTCTTGCGTCTCGACCACAATGGTACCTCGCATACTCCAGTGTCCTTTACCACACATTTGATCGCAAGAGAGTTCGTAGACAAAATCTTTGTTGCCTGTCTTCTCTTTCATTTCCTTGGTGGTAAACTTAGGAGTGAACCACATGGTCGTGGGCGTACCGGGTACGGCGTCCATCTTCATGCGAAAATGAACCAGTCCCACGTCATGGATCACATCTTTGGCACCGATCACAAGTTGAACGGGTTTGCCGACCACCAGGTGCATCTCTTGCTCAACGAACACGTCGTCGTGATTGGCAGGGTCTTCCCATAATTGCCCAGCAGGGTTACCGTTAACGGCATCTACCTTCTTAAAATATTTTTTTCCAAGCATTCCATCGGCACCGGGATAGCGAAACTCCCAACCGAACTGCTTTCCGACCACTTCAACAACCATCGCGTCCTTAGGAGCAGGACCCGTGATCTTGAACCAATAAAAGATACCAAAACCAACTAGTACGCTAAGTACTATAGCAGGAATAACGGTCCAGATCAGCTCAAGGCGATTATTGTGAGGATAGTAATACGCTTTACGATTATCGGATTCTTGGTATTTGTAGGCAAACCAAAACAAGGCCACCTGCGTACACACAAATACGATAGAGGTGACCGCCAGTGTAACATACAGCATTCTGTCTACCAGTTCTCCGTGGTCAGATGCCGGTTCGCCCAAAATACGGTCCTTGAGCCACTCGTTGCAAAGGTATACGCCGATCAGGCCGAAGATCAAAAAGCCCAGCAACATAAACCCGTTGATGCGGTTCGATTGCTTGCGGGCGTTCTCATACCCTTTTATTTGAGACACATACTCACTGGCCTTGGAGATCTGCAAAATGATCACAAACACCAAAACCAAAATCGCAAGGATAAAGAATGTCTGCATAAATTATCGTCAGTTAAAGTTTCTTGTATTCGTTACTATCGTTACTAGCTATTATTATGTATGATGAATCAAACTCTCTTTTACAAAAGGATGGTTGCGGGCCAGCAACGGCGCTTTGGTCAGCGCGCGGCCGGTCACGAACATGATCAATCCTACAAATCCTAATGCAATACCCAGGTCATAAATGATGTTCGGCACCTTGCCGGGCGATACGGCCGGAAATACCATCTGGTAAAAATCGAGCCAGTGGCCAAAAATGATCAGCACGGCCATCAGTGCCACCGTACCATAATTGCGCTTGGCGCTACGCGTCATCAAGATCAGTAGTGGTGCGATAAAATTGATGATGAACATCAACCAGAAAATCCCTTTATAGATGCCGTGTGCACGAGGCTGAAAGTAGATGGTCTCCTCGGGGATGTTAGCGTACCAGATCAGCATGAACTGTGAGAACCACAAGTACGTCCAAAACACAGAGAAGGCGAACATAAATTTACCAAGGTCGTGCAGGTGCTCGTTATTGACATACTCCAGGTAATCATTATTCTTTAAGAAGATCACGAAAAGGGCGATCAACGCAATGCCCGACACGAACGTACTGGCAAACGTATACCAGCTGTACATCGTGCTATACCAGTGCGCATCGATGCTCATTAACCATAACCAAGGAATAGAAGACATCACTGTTAAAGAGAACAATACAATGAACAACGCTGCCCATACGGTATTGTTAAAAATGTACTTCTTGCGCTCTTCGAGAGTAGCTATTGGTTCATTGTCTAACTTTCTGGAAAGCTGGCGCATCTTATACCCCAACAAAGACCAACCAAGAATGGTAATAACAGTTGCAATGGCGAAGAAGGGCTTATTCAAAAATCCCTTTTTATGCGACAGGATCGGATCGTGCATCACATGCTCAGCATCGGTCCAGTGATAAATGGTATGGTTGTCTCCAAAGACAATGGCCAGCAAGATAGCGCCGCAGATAACGCCGATCACCGGCACTACGGCAGAGATAGCCTCGGGCACGCGGCGAAAGGCCATTTGCCATCCACCCCAGGCCAGCGTGGTAATGCAGATAAAGAACATAGAGGCATTTACGACCAGCAAAAAGAACACACTGTTTTGCAGCAGTGAGGCCCAGAAGCGAGCTTGCTCTTTGGGATCGTTACTGGAACCACTGGTCACCCAAAGACCAATGATAGAAAGCAGACCGAATGCCATCAGCGCCATAGAGATAGTCTGAAAGCGCTTTGGAACGGTGAAAGTAGATCGGATAGCCATCATTCGTTATTTAATATGCATGAATTCGTTTAGTTACCGGCAGGGGCAGCTGTTGTAGTGGTAGCACTAGCGGCCTCTTTTTGTTTTAGTTTGATGTACGCCACAATCTCCCAGCGCTGCTTTGAGCTGAGCTGAGAACCGTATCCTCCCATTAGATTTTTTCCGTAGGTGATTGAGTGAAACATGGTGCCCTCGGCCATGTTAAGGGTCAGCGGATCATTAATGAGATTACGAGGAGCCGCGGTGTAAGGACCATCACCGCCCTTCCATAGTGGCCCGTTTCCATCGAGCTTGGTGCCATGACAAATACCGCAGTTGATCAGATAGATCCGCTCGGCCTCGGTCATATCGATCGCCGCCACATCGAGGGGATTTTTTACTTCGGCAGAGCGAACGTAGCCCACAGAATCGTTAGCAAAGGGATAAGCGGCCATGGCGCCCCTTGCCACGGTGCCTTCTACCGGACGGGCATTGTAATGCACCCCGGCCTCTTGCAAGGCGGCGGTAGAAGCGTAAGTTTCGTAAGCACGGCTATACGCCATATCGGGCATATAGACACGTCCTTCTTCGCGACGCACGCTATTGCACGCAGCAAAGACCAATGCCAGCGCCATGGTTCCTGTAAGTAGTACGTTTTTTCTCATCGTCTGTTATTATAAATGCAAGCGAATTAATTTTTTTCGAAGCGCATCCTATCGTTGGCATAACTGCCCAGCCACCAACCCGTTTCGCGGGTCTCGACTTTTACGTCGGTAGCACCGATGGATTGCAAAAACTGCTGTGCTTCGGATTCGTTGGTAGAACCGGTGCACTCCAAGGCCATCACGAACGTATCGTCGGTAGAGCGGGGATTAAAATGGTCCTTCTTAACAAAGGGAGCCAACTGACAGAGCCAGCAAAATGTGAGCACCATACCCACTGCCGCAAACAACACCGTCAATTCGAATGTAACGGGTATCCATGCAGGTAGCGCGAAGTAGGGCTTACCGCCAAAGTTGATCGCCCAATCGATGGTAAGGGCCCAGGTAATGAAACTTACCGCCGTAGTAGTACCGGTAATGCCGTAGATAAAACCGGCGGTGTGCAGACTGGTATCACGCAAGCCCATCTCCTTGTCCAATCCGTGAATAGGAAAAGGCGTAAACACATCATGCAACTTATAGCCCGCGCGACGAACTTTTTTTACAGCAGGGAACAGCACGGCCTCATCGGTAAAGCTGCCTACTATGAATTTCTTTTTCGCCATACTATCTTTTTTCAATTGTTATTAATGCTCATGAAGATGATGCTCGCCAAACTGCGTGACAGTATCTTCTTCTTCTTTGGTCATTTTTGCCTTGTAGTTTTCTCCGTTCTTCTTTAGAATATGCTTGATCTCAGCGATCGCAATGACCGGGAAGAATTTCGAGAACAAAAAGTAACAGGTAAAGAAAAGGCCGAAAGTGCCCAGGTAAAATCCTACCTCCCAAATGGTGGGCGTGTAATAGGTACTCCAGGCCGAGGGCAGATAATCCCGATACACCGAGGTAACGATGATCACAAAACGCTCGAACCACATTCCGATATTGACCAGGATAGACATAAAGAAGGTCACGAATAAGTTGCGGCGCATCTTACGAAACCAGAAGATCTGCGGAGACAATACGTTACAACCCATCATCAGCCAATAGCTCCATCCGTAAGGGCTATTCAGATTCAAACGATTCTCTTTAAAGGCGAACCACTCGTAATCTACCGCACTATACCAGGCCATAAATAACTCAGTGAGGTAAGCGATACCTACGATAGAACCGGTCAGTACGATCACCTTGTTCATTACGTCAATATGCTCGATAGTAATGTAGTCTTCGAGGGCTAGCACTTTACGGGTTACGAGCAAGAGTGTTTGCACCATGGCAAAACCCGAGAAGATGGCGCCGGCTACGAAGTAAGGAGGAAAGATGGTGGTATGCCATCCGGGTACTACCGATGTGGCGAAGTCGAACGATACGATCGTGTGCACCGAAAGTACCAGCGGGGTACTGAGACCGGCCAGTACCAGCGAAAGAGCCTCGTGACGCTGCCAGTGTTTGGTAGAGCCCGTCCAACCAAAAGAAGCGACACCATAAAAAGCTTTTCTCCATTTTAGTTTAGCACGATCGCGAAGCGTAGCCAGATCGGGGATCAATCCCGAATACCAAAAGAGCAACGAAACGGTAAAGTAAGTTGAGATCGCAAACACGTCCCACAGCAGGGGTGAATTGAAGTTGACCCACAATGGACCGCGACTATTGGGATACGGAAACACAAAGAAGGCATTCCACACACGACCCATGTGCCATACCGGGAATTGTCCGGCACACATTACCGCAAAAATGGTCATGGCCTCGGCTGCGCGGTTAACCCCGGTTCTCCATCCTTGGCGAAACAGCAACAAGATGGCCGAGATCAACGTACCGGCGTGACCGATACCTACCCACCATACGAAGTTGGTAATATCCCAACCCCAACCAATGGTACGGTTCAGGTTCCACTGACCGGTACCATAGATCACTTCGGTAGTTACCGAGATGATGCCGAACAAGAGTAATCCCAAGGAGATCAAAAATCCTGTCCACCATAACCGAGAAGGCTTGGCCTCTACGGGGCGACAGATATCTTCAGTTACCTGGTGGTAATCCTTGGTACCATCGACCAAGGGAGCTCTTACCTGTGATTCGTATCGGAGTAATGACATAGTAATGATTGATATAGTTGGTTCAGGTATTAATGATGGGCAGCTTCGGGTTTAGCAGCATCGTGCGCAGGAGCGGCATGGTTAGATTTCTCCGTACCATGATCGGCGCCGGCCGCAGCGTGATGCGAATCGGCTTCGATGATCTCGTCGGTATTGCGCACTTTGGCCAAATAGCTAACGTTAGGCAACACGTGCAGTTGCTCAAGTACATAATAACTGCGGTTCGTATTGTTGGCGCGCACCGCATTGATGGCACTGCTGGCATCGTGTACGTTACCGAACACAATGGCATTGGAGGCACAAGCCGTTTGACAAGCTGTTTTAGCTTCTCCGTCTTGCAATGGACGACCGGCTTTCTTTGCTTCGAGCTTGGCCGCTTGCAAACGCTGAAAACAGAAAGAACATTTTTCGATTACCCCGCGAGAACGAACCGTTACATCCGGGTTCAGCACCATACGGGTCAGATCGTCGTTCATTTGCTCTACCACCGGATCGAGCTTACCCACCAGTTGCTGGTCGCGGTTGTTGGGGAAACTGTCGGCACCGGTATAGTCAGCCCAGTTAAAGCGACGAACTTTATAAGGACAGTTGTTGGCGCAGTAACGCGTACCGATACAACGGTTATAGGTCATTTGGTTGATACCTTCCGCACTGTGATTGGTAGCAGCTACCGGACAAACGTTCTCGCAAGGAGCATTGTCGCAGTGCTGGCACATCATCGGCTGAAACACCACGCCCTTCAGTTCATCAGGATTGGTAGCATCGCTTACAAAGTAACGATCGATACGTAACCAGTGCATATCATGATAGCGAAGCACTTCGCTCTTACCGACCACTGGAACATTGTTCTCGGCATGACAAGCCACCACACAAGCACCACATCCGTAGCAGGCATTCATATCGATGTTCATGCCCCACTTGATTCCGGGCTGGTCGTGCATAGGATACAGGGTACCCTCCTTACGAAAATCGGTAGTGAGTCCATCCTTACTCTTGCCATAGGTCTCTTCGAGATGATGACGATAGTCGGGAATAACCGAAGGATGTTTTTTAAGGGTGGCCAGCGTAGTCTCGCGCACTACCTCAACACGATCTTCGTACGTATTGTGGATCTGCATCTGAGCCACTTTCTCTTTGCGCTTAGCATCGGTAAGGGTGGCGACAGTAGCATAAGAAACTCCGTTATCGGTGCGAGTGGTAAATCCATAAGCGTTCTGGCCTACACCGGCAGCCGTACGTCCTAATTTTTCGCCACGGCCATAGCCGAGTGCTACGGCAATGGTATTCGGCTGCATACCCGGTATAACCAACACGGGCAGTTCCAATTCTTTTTTACCAACAGTAATTTTAATAACTGGCTTTTGCGGATAGTACTCGTAGTTATTACTTTCCTTCTCGGTACCATTGAGTAAGTTAACGCCCAACAATTCTTTGGCCATCGTCATGCTGATGAGCGCATAGTTCCCCCAGGTGGCCTTCGAGATCGCATCGGGTAATTCCTGCAACCAAGGATTGGTAGCACCGGTACCCGTTCCGATAGAAGCCTTTTGATATAATACGATTTCAGTTCCTGTTACGGCAGGCGTTGCCGTAATGGTTTGTGCCGCTCCGGCCAAAGCAGCACTACTGTAAGAACCAGCGGCCGCAGGCAGGGAATTATCTTGCAATCCTTCTTGCAATACCGTGTTAAACGCGGTCTCACTGCCAAGGGCCTTCGTCCAGTATTGCTTAAAATATTCTTCGTACGATGTGTCGTTACCACTCCATTTTAACAATGAAGTTTGAAACGCTCTTGTTTTAAATAAAGGATAGATGGTAGGCTGAATAAAGCTGACTACGCCAGCCTTAGGTGAGGCATCACCCCAGCTCTCCAGGTAATGATGGGAGGGGATAACGAACTGACAAAGCTCAGTGGTCTCATCCATGCGCTCGCTGAACGATACGCTCAGTTTTACCTTGCCCATAGCCGATGCAAAAGCAGCAGCATCATGATAAGTGTAAGCAGGATTAGCACCGTAGACCATAATGGCTCCAACAGTACCGGCCTGCATATCCACGATCAGTTGCTCAAACTCGCTGTCGATACCCGCGCGATAATTGACGGGTTTACCCCAATCGATGGTCTTGCCATACGAACCGATCGCATTATTGATGGCGTTGACAACGACTTGTACATTCTTATCGTTGCTGCCGCTTACTACTAGCGAAGCACCTTTATTCTTAAGCAGATCAGCAGCGGCTTTTTCGATACCGGCCTTCAGCTTTGCATCTTTAATTCCGTTTACACCGGATCCTGATACCGCAGACAACAAAGCCAAGGCTACTAATCCGGTTTCAGAGGGACGGCACACAAAACGCTCATCGGCGCTGGCACCCGTCATACTCAAATACCCTTCGAACTGGTAGTGCTTACTCATCGAAGGATTCTTTTCGTCGATCTTTCTTCCGACCGCATATCCTTTGGCAAACTCCACAGGACTTAACCAGCTACCAAGAAAATCGGCACCAAGACTCACCACTACATTGGCAGCAGCAAAATCATATGAAGGAAGACGGCGGCCGAATCCGGATGCTTCATTGGCTAAGAGCATTCCGCTGTAAGAAACCGCATCATATTGTACGTGACGAAGTCCGGGATAAGCGGCAATGATCGCTTGTGTAGAGGGGGAATTGAGCGTACTGGTCAACAACACTTTGCTGCCGGTAGCCTTTTGCATAGCGTCAGCCACGAGTTTATCGAACTGCTCGAAAGTGGGAATCTCTTCGAAACGGGCCTCCTCGCCTTTGCCCACTTTTTGTTGGGGAAAGCGAAGTCGATGCGTATCGTAAAGATCGAGTACCGAAGCTTGCACGCGGGCAGAGGTTCCACCACCGGTAAAGGCACAGTGATCGTTTCCTTCAATCTTAATAGGACGACCATCCCGTACTTTAGCCAAGACCGGAACCACGTCACCCTCTTGCACGAACGTAGTAGCATAATATTGAGCCACACCAGGAATGATGTTCTCGGGGCGATTGGCGAAGGGGATCGCTTTTTTTACCGGAATGGTACAGCTGGCGGCCAAGCTGGCAGCAGCGGTACTGAATCCGAGGTATTTTAGAAAATCCCTGCGGGGAGCTTTGGCATCGAGCAGACCTTTGTCGTCGAAGCCCTCAAAGGGCAACTCCTCGCGAAACTCATCCTGCTGTTGCTTGGCAAACTGCTCGCTCTCATTGACCTCCCCGAAACTCTGCCAGTACTTTTTTTGGCTCATAATATCCTTGGTTGGTTGGGTTCAAATAATAGATCAATAGTGACATTTCTGGCATTCCAGACCGCCGATATCCTTAACGGTTACGCTGTCCATTTTACCAGACTTAATATCATTATGAAACTTTTCGTAGATGCTATAGAATTTATTGCCTTTGGTGCTATCATAGTTAAATTGCACCTTAGTCTCACGGTGACAGTTAATACACCACCCCATGCTCAGATCGGACACCTGTTTTACCTCGTCCATGGCCTGGATCTCGCCGTGACAACTTTGGCATTGTACCTTACCCGCATTTACGTGCTGGGCGTGGTTAAAGTAAACATGGTCAGGCAGGTTGTGGATCTTGATCCACTCGATAGGTTTAGCCATGGAAGGGTCCCACTTATTGGGATTGTTGGGGTCAAAACCGGCAAACTCATACAATTTCTGGATCTCGGCCGTTCCATCGATCTCGTTTCCTTCTTCATCAAACAATTTAGGCCCTTTCTCATACGATTGAATGGCCTTGTGGCAATTCATACAGGTATTGACAGAGGGAATAGCAGCATGTTTGCTTTGCTCGGCACTGCCATGACAGTATAGGCAGTTGATCTGGTTGATGCCGGCATGCACCTTATGCGAGTAATAGATAGGTTGTACGGGCTGATAGTCTTTTTGACGACCTAACCCAATCGCACCTTTGGCGACCATGTACCCGCCAAATACAAAAAATACAATAGAAAGGATGGCGATGTTGGTCTTATTACGCCAGAAGGGAATGGCCTCCGGAAG
>CANGTM010000021.1 GCA_947456825.1 Chitinophagaceae bacterium | reverse complement strand
CTCTTCACGACCGTTGTGTCCCCCGGCTTCGAACCCCTCCGCCACCACGGCATCACATCCGGCCGCTTCGGCCTTGCGGGCAAATTTGGCCGAGCTAATTACATGCACTACAATAATACCCGCTGCTTTTAGCCGGGGCGTCCACAACGAAGGATTGCCCGCCGATGTAAAGACGATCGGGACTTTTTCTTCAATAATTATATCGATATGCTTATCAATATCCGGATAGAGTAAGGGAAGATTTACGCCAAAGGGGCGAGTAGATGCCTGCTTGTACTTTTGAATGTGCGCCCGCAATACATCAGGATACATAGAGCCGGCACCGATGACACCCAAGCCGCCACTGCTACTAACGGCACTAGCCAATCGCCAGCCACTGGCCCAGATCATTCCGGCCTGAACGATCGGGTAATCGATAGAAAACAGTCGGGTAATGCGATTAGAGAACGGGGTCATAATGCGAGTACTTGATTATCCCAGATCGATAGAGGCATTATCGCCGATATTGAGCGAGCGGGCTTCTCCCTTACACTCGGTATCGCTGCCGATGAGTGAATCGCTTACTACAATATCTTGCAAATGAGAATACGATCCAATGATAGAATTGCGCACCACGGAGCAATCGATGCGGGTATGATCGCCAATGGTAACATCAGGTCCGATCACGGCATTGCTAATTTGACATCCGGCCCCGATACTCACCGGAGGAACAATAACCGTATTGACAAACCCTGTAGTATCTACCCCGGGGGCAAATTTCTTTAATAACAGGGCATTCGATTCAAGCAAGGTCTCCTTACGACCACAATCAAACCAGCTGTCGACCTTGAATGATTGCAGCACGATCCCTTGCTGGATCATACACTCCAATGCATCGGTAATACTATACTCGCCATGCGTGCGCACGCCGTGGCTGATATTATTTTCCAGGCAACGAAATAACTCATCGCTCTCTTTGATCTTGTAGATCCCTACGAGCGCCAAATTCGACTTTGGCATATGGGGCTTTTCGACCAATCTCACGATTGCTCCATCCTCATTGATCTCAGCTACGCCAAAATCGCGGGGATCGTCGACTTTTCTCAGCCCAATGGCAGAGCGAGACGTTGCCATCATGGACTTGATGTCGTATTCACAGATCGTATCACCCAAAACAATAAATACCTGGTCACCGGCGACCAGTTCTCGAGCCAGCAATACGGCTTGCCCGACTCCCTGACGATCGGTTTGGTGTAAGAAATGCGCATGGATACCTGGATACTGCTGCGCTACAAAGTCTTCGATCTTTTCGCCCAGATAACCCACCACAAAAATGAATTCGCTGATACCGGCCTCTTTGAGCTGATCGATGATGATCCCCAAAATAGATTTCCCGGCCAGCGGTATCAATGCTTTTGGCTGGGTATACGAGTGGGGCCGCAACTTGGTGCCGGGTCCGGCAACGGGAATAATGGCTTTCATGCAGTGTACAAAAGTAACTTAACTTTGTCGGCAAATCAACTTATTCATATTTACCATGCCAAAGGATACTGCTCTTTTTTCGCTCCTCGATCGCGAACTCTAAAGACAACGCACAGGGATAGAACTGATTGCCTCCGAGAATTTTACCTCTCTTGCCGTTATGCAAGCCATGGGATCGGTGGCCACCAATAAATATGCCGAAGGGTATCCCGGAAAAAGATATTACGGAGGATGTGAAATTATAGACGAGATCGAAACGCTTGCCATAGAGCGACTCAAAAAAGTATTTGGTGCCAGTTGGGCCAACGTACAACCGCATAGTGGAGCGCAGGCCAATACCGCTGTTTTTTTAGCTTGCCTTAAACCGGGTGATACAATTTTAGGCCTCGACCTGAGCATGGGTGGCCACCTTACGCACGGAAGCCCGGCGAACTATAGCGGCAAACATTACCGCGCCTTTTTTTACGGCGTGCATAAAGAGACCGGACTCATCAACTATGAACAACTCGAAGAGACGGCCCGCAGAGAAAAACCCAAGCTGATCATTTGTGGAGCTTCTGCGTACAGTCGTGACTGGGATTATAAACGCATTAGAGCCGTTGCTGATGAAGTGGGTGCACTGGTTTTGGCCGATATTGCTCACCCTGCCGGACTGATCGCCACGGGAGTACTTAACGACCCACTCGATCATTGCCATATTGTTACGTCGACCACCCACAAAACGTTGCGAGGGCCGCGCGGCGGACTCATCATGCTGCGCCATGACTTTGATAATCCGCTTGGTGCCAAAGACCCCAAAGGAAATATTCGCTCCATGAGCGCAGCACTAGACTTAGCTGTTTTTCCCGGCACACAGGGCGGTCCGCTAGAACATGTGATCGCCGCCAAGGCGGTGGCATTCGGAGAAATTTTAGAAGATGGCTTCAAGCAATATACCCAACAGATCGTGGCAAATGCACAAGCCATGGCCAGGGCCTTTGTAAGCCGAGACTACCATTTGATTAGCGGGGGTACCGACAATCATTTGATGTTGATCGACCTTCGAAACAAAAACATCACTGGAAAAAAAGCCCAGGAAATATTAGACCAAGCGCATATTACGCTCAATAAAAATGCAGTTCCATTCGACGATAAATCGCCCTTTGTGACATCAGGCATTCGTGTAGGTGTGCCCGCCATAACCAGTCGCGGACTTCGTGAGGCCGATATGGAAAACATTGTAGCGATGATCGATGAGGTATTGACCCATGCCGATCAGCCCGAGGTCGTGTCTGCCGTTCGTGAACATGTGCAAGCAATGATGCAGCGCTTTCCGCTCTATCCCGAACTATCCTAAAGAGTTGCCATGATACAACGTCCCCAAACACTTTGGTTGTTGCTCTCTGTGATCGCCTCCGGACTCAGCTTCCTATTTCCCTTTGCCACCGGTTGGACGATACCCCCCGATGCGACCCCCATAAAAGTACAGGTAGATGCCGGTTATCAACTATACCTAACGATACTTACACTACTGTTGATCGTGCTAGGGCTGGTGACCATATTTTTATTTGGGAATCGCACTCGCCAACAGTGGTATTGCTTATTAGGACTGCTACTGACCACCCTACTGGGCGCCCTCTATATACGCGTATTGCTTTATGAACTAAATGAGTTCATCCCTTCTTTGACGGCACTGCTGCCCATTGCACAATGGGTGGGATATCTGATGGCTTGGAGAGGAATTCGTGCCGACGAAAAACTTATCCGCGATCAAGATCGTCTCAGCTAAGTTCATACATCAACTACCCTAGCCTACTCACAAGAAAGGGGCCGTTTTACTCTTTGCAGATTTTTTCAATTGCGTCGGCGTGCCGCTAAATGTTACCGTGCCGCCCTTATCGCCGGCGTCCGGACCCAGTTCAATGATCCAGTCGGCAGCCCTGAGCACATCGGTGTTATGCTCTATGACCACAATGGAATGACCTTGGGCAATCAGCGCCTGAAAAGATTGAAGCAGCTTGCCGATGTCATGAAAGTGCAGCCCGGTCGTTGGCTCATCGAAAATAAATAAGATGGAATGACCGGCTTTGCCTTTGCCCAGAAAAGAGGCGAGCTTGACCCGTTGGGCCTCTCCACCCGATAAAGTGGCCGCTGATTGCCCTAATTTGATATAGCCCAACCCTACATCTTGCAGTGGTTGCAATGCCTTGGCAACGGCTTTTTCGGCGGCAAAGAAAGTGATCGCTTCATCTACGCTCATCTCCAGCACCTGATGAATTGATCTTTCATTATAGGTCACTTCCAGTACTTCATCCTTAAAACGCTTACCGCCACAAGATTCACACCGTAAGTGCACATCGGCCAAAAACTGCATTTCGACTATCTGCTCTCCCTCGCCTTTGCAGGTGTCACAGCGTCCGGCATCTACGTTGAACGAAAAATGACGGGGTTGAAATCCTCTCGTCTTACTCAGTGGTTGATCGGCAAAAAGTTCTCTGATCTCATCATAGGCCTTTATATAAGTGACCGGATTGCTACGAGATGATTTACCAATAGGGTTTTGATCGATCAACTCTACCTGATTGATCAGATCTAGATCGCCCGAGAGCTCTGAAAAAATGCCGGGCGTCACACTATAATCACCCAACTTTCTTTTTAAAGCAGGATAGAGGATCTGCTTAACTAATGTAGTCTTACCACTTCCGCTTACGCCACATACAGCACAGAGTACTTGCAGGGGAATAGACACATCTATATTTTTTAGGTTGTGCTGCGCAGCCCCTTTAATGTCGAGCGAACGTTTGCTGATCCGAGGCTTTTGCGGAATCTCTATTGTTAGCGCACCGCTCAAGTATCGTCCTGTCAAGCTATCCTTATTACGAAGCAACTCGGCAGGCGGACCTATCGCGATTACTTCTCCTCCCAAATGAGAGGCCAAAGGTCCCATATCGATAATGTGATCGGCCTCTTGCATCATTTGTGCATCGTGCTCAACGACCAATACCGTATTACCCAGATCGCGCAGCTCTTTGAGTACCGAGATAAGATTGGCCGTATCGCGGGGATGAAGCCCGATGGAGGGCTCATCGAGTATGTACAGCGAATCTGTAAGGGTAGAACCCAAACTTCGGGTCAATTGTATACGCTGGCTCTCCCCTCCACTCAACGAATTGGCAAGTCTATGCAGCGTTAAATATCCTAATCCAACTTTAAGCAGGGTCTCTATCCGGTTATTGAGTTCGATCAGAATCCGGGAGGCAACCTTTTGTTGATGAGGATCTAGCTTTTTTTCGAGACCTCTGACCCAGCTCGCTAGTGCCGAGGCAGGCATGGTACAGCATTCCCCAATATGACGCCCATCGATCTGTACATACAGCGCCTCTTTGCGTAAGCGATAGCCCTGACATGATGGACAATTGGTGCGTCCACGATAACGACTCAGCATTACCCGAAACTGCACCTTATAAAGATGAGCCTCGACATCCTTGAAAAAATCATCGATGCCATAAATGCCGGGGGCACCCTCCCAGAGTTGCTTGTACTGTTTGGCAGTAAGGGAGGCAATGGGTTTGTGTATGGGAAAATCGATCTTTTTGGCGCCTTTCACGAACTGTTGCCGCCACCAGTCCATTTTCTCTCCCTTCCAGGGGGCTACTCCTCCTTCGTACACACTCAGCTGCTTATTCGGAATTACCAGATCGGGATCGATGCCCAGCACCTGTGAAAAACCTTCACAAACCGGACAAGCCCCATAGGGGTTATTGAACGAAAAGAGTTGGGGAGAGGGCTCCTCGAACAATAGGCCATCTCGCTCGAAGCGGTTATTAAAATGTAAGAAGCGAGTTTCGTTTACCAAGAGTGAGCAATGTCCCTCGCCCTCAGCAAAGGCCAGTCCTACCGAATCGGCTAACCGATGCAGATCCTCTTCGCTGAACGACTTGACCACGATACGATCTATCACTACATGCTTAAGCTTGTACGAAGACAAAACCTTGTCGGTAAGTTCGAGCAACTCCTCCAGCTGCTCCGTATAGAGGTCATCCTTCTTTCCCTTAGACACCATTACGCGAGTGAAACCCTTCTGCTGTAAAATGGATAATTCCTCACGAAGCTGTCGCTTGCCGGTCTTTAAAAAAGGCGCCAGAATAAAAACCTTATCTCCTTTTTTGATTGCATTGATAGCTTCTACCACGTCACTCAGCTGATCTTTTTTAACGGGCATACCTGATACCGGAGAAAGCGTGGTGCCTACCCTGGCAAACAATAATCGCAGGTACTCATAGATCTCCGTCAGACTTCCGACTGTGCTGCGTGCTGTACGGGTAATGACTTTTTGCTCAATGGCAATGGCCGGGCTCAAGCCCTTTATCAGATCGACCTCCGGCTTGTTCATCCGGTCAAGAAATTGCCGCGCATAAGCACTCAAACTTTCTGCGTAACGTCGTTGTCCTTCCGCATACAGCGTATCGATGGCAAGCGAAGACTTACCCGATCCGGATACACCCGTAATAACGACCAGTTTTTTTCTGGGGATGTCTACCGATACATTTTTTAAATTATGCATGCGGGCACCACGGATCTGTATGGGAGATTGCAAAGACATAGCGTTGACTGTCAAAGGTAACGGCAATTAACATTTTTTTGGCAGCGCTTCGTTAAAAGGTCTGCCGGGGAGTTGGTAGTTTTATTGGCAAATACTATCTTCACAGACCCGGGTAACCCGGATCTTAACTAAAACGAACGGCCTATCGCCCACTTTTACGCAAAACCGCTGCCCCGGCAGCCCTTTATTGAAACATCACTGCTTAGGCAGTACAAAGCGTAAAAGTCATGCATCCCCTATCGAAACAAACTGATCTCGAGTTGGTGCGTCTTTTTCAAGAAGGCAACCTGATGGCCATGGAGACACTGGTGCTGCGTCACAAGGATAAGCTCTATACCTCGATCTACTTTTTAGTAAAAGATAAATTTTTGGCTGAAGATATTTTTCAGGATGTCTTTATCCGCATAATCGACACAGTAAGAGCCGGCCGGTACACCGAAGAGGGAAAGTTCTTGCCCTGGGCCATGCGCATTGCACACAACTGCTGTGTCGACCATTTTAGAAAAGTTAAGCGCAGCCCCGTAATTCGCAACAGCGAAGACCAAGACCTGTTCGAAGTACTTCAATTTACCGAAGACAGCCCCGAAACCGTAATGATCAAAAGACAAAGTCACGATCGGGTCAAAGAGATGCTGTTACAGCTTCCCGAGGACCAGCGAGAGGTCATTGTGCTGCGCCACTATGCCGATATGAGCTTTAAGGATATCGCCCGCCTTACCGACTGCAGCATCAATACGGCCTTGGGGCGTATGCGATACGGACTGATCAATTTGCGCAAAATGATGACCCAAAAAAATACTCAGGGTAGTTTACGATAAGCATCCAGCCCGCACGACAGCCATTCGGCAAATTCAGTAGCATCGGGCGTGTAGAACTTTGGTCGAGTCAGGATCTTTTCATCGGCCGTTATCATTGCATATTGTGGCTGCGAGGTGGCCCCAAAATACTTGATCTGAAAGTGGGCCCACTTATCTCCTACGGTCAATAACGTTCGTGTACTTCCATCCGGCATCGATACTACCTGTTGCTCGGTAAGGGGTAACTTCTTTCTTTCATCCACATAGAGCGACAACACTACGAACTCCTCTCGCATTAACTGCTCCACGCGAGGATCGGGCCATACTTTTTCTTCCATTCTTCGGCAATTGACGCAAGCCCATCCGGTAAAATCGATGAGAATAGGCTTGCCTTGGGTGCGTGCCAACTGCAGGGCCTGCTCATAATCGTTGTGTAAGGGCTGTAACAAGCCGGCCTTACTTTTCTCTTTGGAGTAAATACTATACGTAAGCGGAGGCGGAAATCCACTGATGAGTTTTCGATCGGCCCAAGCAGTATTCGTGAGACCTGGCACCATATACAAGGTAAAGGCCCCGACCAAGGCTATCAATGCCCACCGTAAATAGGGCTTTTTAGTGCCGGCACCTTTGTGAATGTTCCTCCGCCAGCCACTTAGGTAGACCACCATGGCCAAGCCAATGAGGATCCATAGGGCAAAAAACACCTCGCGCTTTACCAATCCCCATTGCTCAACCAAGTCTGCATTCGACAAGAACTTGATGGCAAGTGCCAACTCAATGCACCCTAACACGACTTTAAACTCGGTCATCCAACTGCCGCTGCGAGGCAATGATTGTAACCAATGTGGGAACATGGCAAACAAGGCAAATGGCAAACCCAGGGCCAAACCAAAACCGGCGGCTCCTATTGTAAGAGGCCAAGCTCCTTGTTCAACCACCCCTACCAATAAAGTACCAAGAATGGGCCCTGTGCAGGAAAAAGAAACAATGGCCAGGGTCGAGGCCATAAAAAAAAGCCCCGCCAAATTACCCAGCCCGGAGCGTGCATCGGTGCGATTGGCCAATGAAGCAGGTAACCCGATCTCATATAGCCCGAAAAAGGAGAGCGCAAAGGCGACAAAAACCACAAAGAAGAGCAGATTCAACCAGACATTGGTCGAAATATTATTGAAGATCTCGGGGCTAATGGCATTGCCCGCCACATGAAAGGGAACGGTGATCAGCACGTAGATCAGAAAGATAAATAGACCATAGAGGCCCGCTTGCATAATGCCAGCCTGCCGGTTGACCGAACGCTTGGTAAAGTAAGTTACTGTTACCGGCACCATGGGAAAAACGCAAGGCGTGAGCAACGCTATTAATCCACCCAATACGCCAAGTAAAAAAATCTGTAACAAACTTTTATTGCCAGGTGATTCATCACCGCAAGAAGCCAGTGGTACGGAGTTTAGTAGATTTTCATTTTCGGCAACAGTAGTCGATTGACCACCTTGCAAGGGCACCTGAAACGAAAAGATGCTGGACGGGTAAAAGATATCGCCTTTGCCATAGGTATAAAAAAGCTGCCCCGAAATAGCCGAGGGAACAGGCCCATCTATACGAATGGAGAACTCCCACTGAACTTGTCCTTGCTGAATGGCAACAGGCTGGCCAAACAACTCACTCGGGACCGTGGTGGCGGTCGGAGTAAAATTTATTTTGGGATCGACGCCTATGCTACTATCTGCAAACTGTAACAAGGCCACAGGCACATCGAGTAATACCTGATCGGGGGCATAGAGCTGCCACCCATCGGAGATCTGCGTTGAGAAACGTACTGTATACTGCCCCGTTGCTTGGGGTTGAGCCACCACCTTCCATTCGGGCACGAATACGGTTGTCTGAGCCCAACCAACTATGGGCAGTAATACAAAAAAAATGGAGGCAAGCAGACGATACGGATTAGCCATACCCTATTGAAGAGGGATTGAAAAATTAACTTTCTGGGGTGGCAGACATTTCTCATCATCACAGGTTTGAAACTCCACGGAACCCGCGAACACGGTCTTGGCCTTTGCTTTGAGCACTACGGTCTGTACAAAACGAACCTGCCCGGAATACTGATAGGCGGTCACTCCCAAGGTCTTGTCTTTGTACTTTTCGAGTTTACCGACCTCGCGAATGGCTCCCTTACGAATCAACAAAGGATTGGGGTTTATGATAAACGCCGTTGGAATAGCAATGGCGTCGGCAGGCTGATTTTGGGAAAACAGATGCCAGCCTTCCTTGATAGTGGCCTTTATCTCTACCTCATAGGTGCGATCGGCGGTCTTTTTAGCACCAAAACTCCAAACCACAGGCTGCAGTTGCGCATGCGCAACAGAAAAAGCCAACAACAGAAGAAAAGAAAAAACTGACTTAATCATAAAAATAATTTGAGCCATCAGACAGATTGCAGAACATTATTGATCAGGAGGTCGGTAATGATCGCTCTTCCGTCCGTATTACCGAGTATGGCAGAGCAAGCACGCTCAGGGTGAGGCATCATGCCAAATACATTACGGGTAGCATTACAAATTCCGGCAATGTTGCGGCTTGACCCGTTGGGACAAGCACTTTCGGTAACACGTCCATCGGCCTCGCAATAACGAAAAAGGACCTGCTGGTTGGCTTCGAGGCTATCGAGTAAAGACTCTGATCCATGATAGCGGCCCTCGCCATGCGCGATAGGAATTTTATATATGCGACCGGCCTGGTCAGACAAAAAGGTATTACTGCACACGAATTGTTGTTTTGCATTACGAAGCAAGGCTCCCGGCAATAACTGCGATTCGCATAAGATCTGAAAACCGTTACAAACACCGAATACCTTTCCACCCCTACCGGCAAACTCGATCACCGATTGCATCATTGGGCTAAACCGGGCAATAGCGCCACAGCGCAAGTAATCGCCGTAGGAGAATCCCCCTGGTAATACGATACAATCCTGTTCGTTAAAGTCACTAAGGTCCCTGTCTTTATGCCAAAGCATACGAACGTCTTGCTTTAGATCGTAACGCAGGGCGTCATACATATCCTGGTCACAATTGGACCCGGGAAAAACGACAATACCAAACTTCATGATCGTAGTAATTAGAGTGACAAAGATAACTAATGTAGCGGAGCGGGTCACTTAGATTTTCCAGCCGGAACCCGAAAACTGACCGGCCAGCACATAAAAGAAGGACAGCCAAAAAATCAGTAAGGGAACCACCCGAAACGTAGACAACGAATAAAAACAAGCATGATAAAAGACCAGCGGCAATAACAACAGCATCCAACCGGCAGGGGTCTCATCTAAGAAGAGGGCCATGGCGACCGTTAACAATAGCAACAAGAATAATACAGACCAACCCCTTCTGACCTGAATGAGCATTTTTCGGGTATAATTTTGCACATAATAGAACCCGGATAACAACGGCAACAGTAATAACAGTAGGGCGCCAGCCTTCCAAAAGGCGATATCGGTAAGACTAGGCAGTTTCCAACCGGCGGCCATCAAAAAAGGTGGCAGCGGCCAGCCGTAAGTCAAAAAAAGCCAGATCCCGAAAAAATAGAAGGGCGTAACTAAGCCTAGCAGGGTTACCATCCACTCCTGAATGGTAAAAGAACGCATGATGGCAATGGCGGGGAGCACCCAGAGTACCAGCAAAAAAGAAGGGGTATACAAGAAATAAGAAGTGCCTATCAAGAGTCCCATGTTAAAAAGCGCGGCGCGTACTTCGCCACGGTTATATAACCTGAATAACAAAAACAACAGATAGAGAACGACCCCATTCATCAAAAGGGGCGCACTAAAATAACTCCACTGCGGGAACAAAGACGTGAGCAGCAAATAGGCCATACCAGGCAGATCGGTGGAATGATTCAGCATTTTTTGCTGACTAAAGAAAAAGTTCAGCAACAACGCCTGCCCGAACAGGAGCAAAAAAGCCAGCGTAGAATAAAAAAGTGGAGTGGCGGCACCGGTACCCTGCAAAAAAGACAGTAGCTCCCTATAAAGAGCTCCATCTGAGGAGCTGCGAATGGGCAATCTTGGCGTGTTGAGCAAGGGGATCTTGATCACTGCCGCAAAAAGCAACAACAACAACACGTTGAGCGGACTCCTCTTTAAAAAAATGGCGATCAAAGCAGACGGTCAGTTTAGTTATACTCCAGCTTAGCAAAGCAAATATAACTACGATAAACGGTTGGAATGATCAATTGGCGGGCACTAACTTGCTTTCCACGCATGGGCATAAACTGGTGTCCCTTCTCCAGGTTCTTTAGATCGGTATTACGGATTAGCTCTCCTGCCGGTTGCAAGGTAAAATCATTGAGTAGCTTATCTCGACGGTCTTGCTGGTTATAGAGCAAATGCAATTCACCGCCTAATACCATCATGTTGAAGGAGAGCAGGTCGTCGACCTCATCGTCGAACTGGGTCTTGTTCACCACCCGACTCCACTGCAATTGCCCTTCGGGGTCGTACGACTGCACCATTATATTGTCGGCATGATAACGCACGGCCGTGTTGGTGCGGCCTCCGGGAACGCCCCACCAGTACCGATTAAAGTAAGGAGAGCTATAATAAAAATTATTGAACCCCATAAAGGGAGAACCATAGATATAGTCGTATCGATTCCAGTTATTGGCGCGAGAAGTGGTATAATACGCCTCACTGCCCACAATAAATCCACCATCTCTTTTTACAATGATCTGCCGAATAAAGAAATCATTAAAGGCCGTCCGGGTGCTTGCGTTCCCCTTGGCCTCCTGGCGAAGCTCATCCGAAAACTCATGCAAGAGGTTTACCACGGGCTGACGGGTCTTCTTATCCCACACATAAAAGAAACAACCATCGATACCCGACCTTCTTTCGTTGCTGTAGAGCGAAGCTAGAATATAGCGTTGATTGACGTTATCGACCTTGATCTTGATCTCGTCGAGAAAGGGTCCGTTTTCACCAACCGGTAACGGCGTCTCTAGTAAGCGTGGCTGCGAGGAGGGCAATACCAAGATGGAGGCCTTTGTAATGTTATCATTATTGCTCCGTAAAAACCGGCTGAACAGTAGATCGCCCTGGTTATCGAGGGCAAAATCACCTAATTGATCGCCGCGATCCGACATCGGAATCAGCACCTCGGCTCGCCCCATTGGTACCAGCTTTTCGTTAAAGAGCAATTTGGTCATTCTATACTCATCACGGTCGCTGCTGTTGATCTTGAATAAGGCGATCCGCTTTCTGTCTTCGCTACTGACAACCGCATAGAGCTTATTGTCGGAGGCAAAATTGAGATGCGTGGTATCGAGTTCGATCAGCTCCCCCATTCGCTTTCCGTTACCGTCGAGTTGGGCGGCCATACAATAAATGATATTGCGTCGCTGGTATTGATAGATCATCCAGGCATAGTCCGCGTAAGGAAAAAAATCAACGTTCAGGGTCTTTTCGTTGGTAGGCATATAGCCGATATCCTCGCGACCCAACGGTTGCATCTCTTCATCTAGCACCGAGATCCAGCTACGCAATCGGTTGTTCTTAAAAATCAGGAATTTTCCGCCCACCTTGCCTATGATCTCGTAGTTGAGTCGTCGGGTATCGGCCGTTTCGGGGTCAGAATAGACGATACGCTGCGCGTTCAGGCTTTGAGGGGCCTGTAAGAACAAGAGTGTGAAAAGTATAAAAAAGACGAGCCGCATATTGATGGTAAAGGTATCTAATAAACGTAAAAACGGTTGTTTGGGTCAGCCGGTTCGCACGATGCAGAAAAATTTAACATTTTTGCCTATACCTTTGTTTGGTGAAATTCTCGACCAACAAGGTTACAGGTGCCGGACTATTGATTGCCCTAGGTATCATTTATGGTGACATCGGTACCTCCCCTCTTTACGTTTACAACGCTATCATCGACAATCGGATCATTACCGAGGAGCTGATCTTGGGAACATTATCATGCATCATCTGGACCCTTACGCTGCAGACCACCTTAAAATACGTGCTGATGGTGTTGCGGGCCGACAACCGGGGAGAGGGCGGAACCTTTGCCTTGTATGCCCTGGTCAGACGAAGAAGAAAATGGCTGGTATTGCCCGCCATGGTGGGGGGTGCCTCGCTGCTGGCCGACGGTATCATCACACCACCGATCTCCATCACCTCCGCCATTGAAGGACTTAAGGAATTGCCGGCATTAGGCATCAAAGAAGGAAGTAATACCGTCGTAATTATCGTACTGTCCATTTTAGCCTTGTTCTTTTTTTTACAACAATTCGGAACCGCCTCTATCGGTCAGTTCTTTGGACCGGTCATGTTCATTTGGTTCAGCATGCTGCTGGTGTTGGGAGGTATTCATGTATTTGACGATCTCTCTATTTTCAGGGCCATCAGCCCGCATTATGCCATTGAGTTTTTACGAACGTACCCGGGCGGATTTTGGCTGCTGGGTGCGGTCTTCTTATGCACTACGGGAGCCGAAGCACTCTATAGCGATCTGGGGCACTGCGGCCGTAAGAATATCCGGCTAACCTGGACCTATGTAAAACTTTGTTTACTGATCCATTATTTTGGACAAGGAGCGTCCCTGCTGGCCCAACCTTATCTGGTCGATGGCCAGTGGTTGACCTTGCCGGAATTACAGCAACCCATCACCGCTGCGCTCAGAAGTCAGCTCCGCATCAATGCTTTCTATGACCTGATGCCCCAATGGTTCATTATTCCCGGCGTAGTGATCGCTACCTCAGCGGCCATTATTGCCAGCCAAGCCATGGTATCGGGCGCCTTTACACTGGTCAGTGAGGCCATGCGACTGAACCTTTGGCCCAAACTTCGTATCCGTTATCCTTCGGAAGCAAAGGGACAACTCTTCGTACCCACCATCAACCTGTTGATGTTTTTGGGATGCGCGGGGGTGGTACTGTATTTCAGAAAATCGGCCAATATGGAAGCGGCTTACGGACTGGCCATCATCGTAACCATGCTGGCCACGACCATATTGTTCGCCAACTATCTTGTCTTACACCGTATCAAATCGTTTTGGATCTATCTCTTCTTAGCTGGTTACCTCTTGGTTGAGATCAGCTACTTGGTGGCCTTGATGGTCAAGTTTACCCATGGCGGTTACATTACGCTCATTATTGGACTGCTGGTCTTTATTGTAATGTATGTGTGGTACCGCGCCCGCAAGATCAAAAACAGATATGTGGAGTTCGTAAGACTAGACCATTATATTCCCAAAATCCAGGAGTTGAGCAGTGACCGCTCCGTTCCCAAGTATGCAACCCACTTGGTGTACCTCACTAGTGCCAATAACCCACGCGAGATCGAACACAAGATCGTCTACTCTATCTTGAATAAGAAACCCAAGCGGGCCGATATATACTGGTTCGTGCATATCGATACCGTCGATAATCCCTATACCTGCGAATACAAGGTAGACCATATTATTCCCAACGATATTATACGTATCGATTTTCGATTAGGTTTTCGAGTAGAACCCCGTGTCAACCTTATGTTCAGAAAAGTAGTAGAGGAGCTGGTTGCCAATAAAGAGGTTAATATATTTAGCCGCTACGAAAGCTTATCGAACGCTCACACCGTTGGTGATTTTCAGTTTATGGTCATGGAGAAATACCTTAGCCAGGATAACGAATTGCCATTCTTTGAGCGCGTTGTCATGAAGTTCTATTTCTGGATAAAAGATCATAGCCTCTCCGAAGAAAAAGGCTTTGGCCTGGACCTCTCTAACGTAACGGTCGAGAAGTTTCCGCTAATTGTGGCCCCTGTTACCAATCTATCGCTGCGACGGATCGAAAATTAATGTTCGTGCCCCCTCTACTATGGTACATACTCGGCGCTATGATCGGCTTGTCGGTATTGGCTTATTTTTTGCAAGAGCGATTCATCTTTCGTCCCGAAAAATTATCGGCCGACTTTCAGTTTCAATATAACGCACCTTTCAAAGAGTACTTTTTTGAGGTGGGTCCAGGGGTTCGCATCAATGGTCTGCATTTCTACAGAGAGCAGCCAAAAGGACTCATCCTGTACTTTCATGGAAACACAAGAAGTATCAAGGGGTGGGCACGCTACGCAAAGGATTTTTATCGCTACGACTATGATGTAGTGTTGGTCGACTATCGCGGGTTTGGTAAAAGCACGGGAAAGCGAAGCGAAAAAGAGATGTTGGGTGATATGCAATTCGTGTATGACCGTTTACTCGAAACCTATAGCGAAGACCATCTTATTATTTATGGCCGAAGTTTGGGTAGTGGCTTTGCCACCAAACTGGCCTCTGACAATCACCCTCGTTATCTGATTCTCGATGCCCCTTACTTTAATTTCAGGAAGGTAATTGAACGTTTTTTGCCCATGCTGCCGGTGCGATTGGTACTTCGGTATCACTTGCGCTCCGACCAATGGCTTCCATTGGTAAAATGCCATACCTACATCATTCATGGAACGCGCGATAGGCTGATTCCTATCAAACACAGCGAAAAGCTGCAAAAGATAAACCCTCGCAAATGCACCTTGATCCGCATCGACGGTGGCGGACACAATAATCTTCCTTCCTTTGACGAGTATCACAATTTTATTCGCGATATTTTAAAATACTAATGGCTTCCCTATTATCGAAACTCCGTAGCCCGCGCGCCAAAAAGATCATCAGTATTATGCTATTGGTATACCTGATTGGCGCATTGCTGATTTATTTTTTTCAGGAGACCCTCATCTTTCGCTCGCGCGCGCTGCCGGCCTCGCATCAGTTCGATTCTAGCTTACCGCACCGCGAGATTACAGTTGCCGTTAATAAACAAGACACGTTGCATGCGGTCTTGTACCGACCCTATAGCGGTACAGTCCGAGGCCTGGTTCTCTATTTTCATGGCAATCGTCAAAACATAGGCTGGTACGAAAAATTCGTGCCCTATTTTACACAACTGGGGTACGAAGTACTAATGCCCGATTATCCGGGATATGGAAAAAGCAAAGGAAAGATAACGGAGCAGAAACTATACGAATGGGCTACACTTACCTACCAGATAGCTCGTAAACGCTATGCAGCCGACAGCCTCATTATTTACGGAAAAAGCCTGGGCACCGGAATCGCAGCTCAACTTGCTTCGCGCCGCGATTGTAAACACCTCATGTTGGAAACGCCCTACTACCGATTTTCGGATGTGCTGCAACGGTTCTTACCCCTCTATCCTATGAACCTCCTGTTGCGTTATCAATTACCTACCTACCAATATCTGCCCCTGGTGTCGGCACCCATCACTCTGTTACACGGTACAAAGGACGGTATCGTTTCCTTTGCACAATCCCAAAAATTATCGGCACTCTTTAAACCACAAGACAAACTGGTGGTAGTAGAGGGAGGTTCGCATAATGATCTCTATCGTTTTCCAAAGACCAGCGAGTGGTTAGCTAGCACACTTCGCTAGCTAAATAGAGGAGCTGTGCTTTCGCCGCTGCTGATTACCACTCGGCGAGTAACGACCCTGTAGTATCGACCTTGATCTCATATTCGGCTCCATGCTTGAGCGTCATATTGCGCTCGGTGTGGCTGACCGGAAAATCAAAACAAACCGGATACTCGTTTTCACTTACCCAGGAATATATGATCTCATAGGCCGTCTTGCCAAAGGGCCGGTCGGTGTCTTTGCATTCACTAAAGCCGCCCACCACCAGGGCAGCCAACTTAGCGAGCTTTCCACTTCGCTGTAGCTGGCACATCATTCGGTCTATATTGTACAATTGTTCCCCGACATCTTCTATAAATAAGATCTTACCGGTTGTATCCACCTCCGAGGAGGTACCAGTCAAATGGGCCAGCAGCGCCAAATTACCTCCCACCAAGGTACCCTTGGCAGTACCCAACCGATTAAAAGGATGCTCCGGACCGCTACACGCTGAACTAAATCCCTGCAATGCTTCGCGAAGCGACTGCACAGCGTCGTGTTGCCAGCCTCCGTCGTTAAAGGCGGCGGCCATTGGAGCATGCAGCGTGCAAATACCAAAGTGGCGATAGATATGCGCATGCAAGATGGTGATATCCGAAAAACCAATGATCCATTTAGGCTGATCTACAAAAACGGAAAAATCGAGCTGTTCGATCAAACGACCGGTACCATAGCCCCCGCGGGCACATAAAATGGCGCGAACCGATCGATCGTCGAGCATGCGTTGCAGGTCGGTAAGCCGATCCTGATCGGATCCGGAAAAATAAGTGGGGGAGTTCCCTCCCACCGTAGACCCTACTACCACCCGGTAACCCCATTCGCCCAAGACCTTTACGCAGGTCTGTGTCTTTTCCAATGGCATAAAACCGGCCGGACAAACAAGTGCGATGGTATCGCCCGGTTGCAGCGGAGGAGGTTGTGTCATAATGCGAGTATAAAAGAGAGTAAAGGTAATGCGTGCATCGTATTTTGGGACAAGGTTCGATTACGGTATTTTTGCACCCTGCATGAGCGCACCCAAACGATACCTGATCACCTCGGCCCTACCCTACGCTAACGGATTAAAACACGTGGGGCATTTGGCCGGCGCCTACATTCCCGCCGACATCTATGTCCGTTACCTGCGAGCTCATCAACGAGACGTGGTATTTGTATGCGGTAGTGATGAGCACGGAACGGCCATTCCCATTCAGGCCAAGAAAGAAGGCACCACTGCCCAGGCTATCATCGATAAGTATCACCAGGCAATGAAAGAGGATTTTGAAAAACTCTCCATTAGCTTCGACATCTACCACCGGACCAGTGCTGCCCTGCATCATCAAACAGCCACCGATTTTTTTGATACGCTCGAAAAACAAGGGGCGCTACAGACCAAAGAGACCGAACAATTTTTTGATGAGTCGGCGCACAGTTTTTTGGCCGACCGCTATATCAAGGGGACCTGCCCTGCCTGTGGCAGTGACCGCGCCTTTGGTGACCAATGCGAGACCTGTGGACGTTCGTTGAGTCCTGAGGAGTTACTGAACCCTGTCAGCACATTAAGTGGACAACCCCCTGTTAAGAAAAAAACGACACATTGGTACTTGCCGCTTGACCAACACGAGGCCTTCTTACAAGAATGGATCCTTAAGCAACATCAAAAAGATTGGCGACCCACCGTTGTAGGTCAATGCAAGGGTTGGATCGAAGGAGGGCTGCAACCCAGGGCCGTTACGCGCGACCTGGATTGGGGAGTATCACTACCTGCCCGAATAAAGGGGGCCGATGGCAAAGTGCTCTATGTTTGGTTCGATGCTCCCATCGGATACATCAGCGCTACCAAACAATGGGCGCTCGATAATGGAAAAGACTGGAAACCGTACTGGCAAGACAAAGAGACCAAACTGGTTCACTTTATCGGAAAGGACAACATCGTTTTTCACTGCATAATTTTTCCGGTGATGTTGAAGCTACATGGCTATATCTTACCGGATAATGTCCCTGCCAACGAGTTTCTGAATCTCGAAGGAGACAAAATGAGTACCAGCCGCAATTGGAAGCTCGACATGCGCGACTACATTCAAGACTTTGTGGAAGCGCCCAATGGTGGGCCTCAATGCGTGGATATGCTTCGTTATTATCTTACGCAGATCGCGCCGGAAACAAAAGACAGCGAATTCACCTGGAAGGGATTTCAAGAAGCGGTGAATAGCGAACTCGTAGCCGTCTTTGGTAATTTTATTAACCGGACCTGGGTGTTGATGCATAAACTTTGCCAGGGAAAAGTGCCTCCTTTTCATGCTACTTTTAAAGATGGCACCGACGAGGAATTACTAAAGGCTATCGTGGATGCACCTAAAAAAATCGAATCACTACTCGAGGAATACAAATTCAGAGAAGCCCTGTTCGAGATCATCGATCTGTCTCGCAAGGGAAATCAATACATGCAAAAGAAGGAGCCCTGGATCGTGGCCAAACAGATCGAACAGGACCCCAGCGCCCAGGCCCGAATCGACAACTGCCTGCACCTTTGTTTGCAACTCACCGCCAATCTGGCTATTTTGGTCAATCCCTTTTTGCCCCATACGGCCAAGACCTTGTTGCATCAAATGAAGGTGGTCGAAAAAATGTTGCAATGGGAAAATGCCGGCAGGATCGACCTGCTCAAGACAGGCTATTCCCTGCGCGCCCCACAGCTCCTATTCAGAAAAATCGAAGACCAAGAGATCTTGACCCAGTTAGAAAAATTAAAGAAACAAACCATGTCTACCCCTGATGCCGGTTCGGCACTGCCAGCGGAAAAATCCATAGCCCCGGCAAAAGCCACCATTCAGTACGACGACTTCGCCAAGCTGGAATTAAAGACCGGCATTATTCGCGCAGCCGAAAAAGTAGAAAAGGCCGACAAATTACTTTGCTTGCAAGTAGACTTGGGCAGCGAAACCCGCACCATCGTTAGTGGTATTGCCCTACATTATGCCCCTGAATCGCTCATCGGTCAATCTGTTACGGTGGTCACCAACTTGGCCCCCCGCAAAATGAAAGGCATTGAAAGCAATGGAATGATCCTCATGGCTGAAACCACCGAGGGTAAGCTTGTCTTTATTCAGCCCGCACAACCCATTGATCCGGGTGCCATAGTCAGCTGAGTTTTTCTTTTCAAACACCAAACGTCTTAATTTAGTAGCAACGAATTAGTTGCATAACTAACTATTTTTTATGAATCGAATCATACGCAAGGTAGCCGTACTGGGCAGTGGTGTAATGGGATCTCGCATTGCTTGTCATTTTGCAGGCGTTGGACTTGATGTGCTACTACTCGATATAGTTCCCACTGGTGTTACGACCGCTGACGGTGCTGCTGCCCGCAACCGCATCGTCAATGAGGCATTACAATCCGCACTAAAAAGCAATCCCTCTCCCGTCTATGACAAGGACGTTGTAAAACGCATTCGAACCGGCAACTTCGAAGATAACCTCACGGAGATCGGTACATGCGACTGGATCATAGAAGTGGTGGTAGAGCGACTCGACATCAAACAACAATTATTCGAAAAAGTAGAGCGCTATAGAAAGCCCGGCACCATCATCAGTTCCAACACCTCGGGTATTCCTATATCAATGATGGCCGCTGGCAGAAGCGAAGATTTTCGCAGGCATTTTTGTGGCACGCACTTTTTTAATCCGCCCCGCTATCTAAAATTGCTGGAGATCATCCCCACGGCAGATACCGATCCTGCACTCGTGGATTTTTTGATGCAATACGGCGATCTACACTTGGGAAAGACCACGGTCAAATGTAAGGATACGCCTGCCTTTATCGCGAATCGCATTGGCGTATTCGGCATCATGGCCATCATGCATTTGAAACAACAACTACAGCTTAGCATTGACGAGATAGATGCACTTACCGGCCCTATTATCGGAAGACCTAAGTCAGCCACCTTTCGTACGGCCGACGTCGTAGGAATCGATACCATGGTCAAAGTGGCCGGGGGTGTTGCGGCCAACTGTCCTCACGACGAGGCACATTCACTTTTTGCCATTCCCGATTGGCTACAAAAAATGGTCGATAACAATTGGCTGGGCGACAAGACCGGTCATGGCTTTTTTAAGAAAATAAAAAATGAGAGCGGCAAAAAAGAGATCCTAACGCTCGATCTGGAAACGCTCACTTACCAACCACGAAAGAAAGCCTCGTTCGCTACACTGGAGGCCGCTAAACCTATCGAAGATCTTTCGATCCGATTGCTCAGCTTAGTAAAAGGAAAGGATAAGGCAGGAGAGTTTTATCGCCTACTCCATTACCGCATCTTCTCTTACATCTCACACCGAATACCCGAGATCAGTGATGAGCTGTATCGGGTAGACGATGCCATGATGGCCGGCTTTGGCTGGGAAATGGGTGCCTTTGAAGCGTGGGACGTGCTGGGTGTAGCCACTATGGCTACCGAGATGGAAAAAGCCGGATTACCCCCTGCCCCTTGGGTTAAGGATATGATCGCAAAAGGGCACACTCAATTTTATAAGAACGAAAAAGGGATCCGCTATTGCTACGAACCCGCTACAGAAACGTATAAACCTTTGCCAGGCGGTGCCGACTTTTTGGTCATGAGTCACCACAAAGAGAACCTTGTCTGGAAAAACAGTTCCTGTAAATTATACGACCTGGGAGATGAGGTCTTGGGACTTCAATGGCAAACTAAAATGGGAAGCATAGGCGGCGATGTGCTGAGTGGCTTACAAACGGCCATAGAAAAAGCAGAACAATCTTTTCGCGGATTGGTGATCGGTAACGAAGGTGCCAATTTTTCGGCCGGTGCCAATGTAGGTATGATATTCATGATGGCCATAGAGCAAGAATACGATGAACTCGACCTGGCCATCAGAATGTTTCAACAAACGACCATGCGCGCCCGCTACTCCTCTATTCCGGTAGTGGTAGCCCCTCATGGATTGACCTTGGGCGGAGGCTGTGAGCTGACATTACATGCAGACAAATGCTGTGCGGCCGCAGAGACCTACACGGGATTGGTGGAATTAGGTGTCGGGCTCATTCCCGGCGGAGGTGGCACTAAAGAATTTGCTCTTCGTGCGTCCGATGAAATGCACCCTGACGAGCCGGATACCAACACACTTAAACATCGATTTATGTCTATCGCCACCGCAAAGGTGGCCACTTCGGCAGCCGAAGCTTTTGCCATGGGCATTTATCGAAAAGGTACCGATGAGATCATTTACAACAGCCATCGTCGCATTGCAGCCGCCAAACGATCGGTACTAGCCATGCAACAAGCCGGGTATAACCGACCAGTTGAAAGAAAGGACATTCAGGTGATAGGAAGAGCGGGGCTGGGCGTACTCTATGCAGGCATTCATGCCATGCAGACGGCCGGGTATGCCTCACAACACGATGCCCTCATTGCCAAAAAGCTTGCCTATGTGATGTGCGGCGGCGATCTGAGCGAAAGAACACAAGTATCGGAACAATACCTGCTTGATCTGGAAAGAGAGGCCTTCTTATCACTTTGCGGTGAGAAAAAATCGCTGGAGCGAATTCAGAGCGTACTAACGTCCGGTAAACCTATTCGCAACTAACAAACGGGGAGCGCCTCTTCTATGGTTGGATAGCGAAAGCAAAATCCGGCCTGTTGCACTTTTGCAGCGCTCACCCTGGTACTCTTCAATACTTCTATGCTCATCTCGCCCATCAGTATCTTCAAGAAGAGGGCAGGAACAGGAACTGGAATAAAAAACTGTTTTCGCTGTCGAGCCAGAGCGACCATCAGAGAATGCTGCGTAACGGGCGAAGGGGCTGTTGCATTGTAGATCCCTTGCAGAGTGCTTTGTTCGAGCGAAAAGATGATCATCGATACCAGATCTTGCAATTGGATCCAGCTGATCACTTGCTTTCCCGATCCGAGTATGGGTGCTACACCCCATCGAAGCGGCTTCTCAAACTCAGGTAGCGCCCCACCCTGTCTGCTTAGTACGATCCCAATGCGCAATATGACGCGTCGAATACCCAGGGTGGTCAAGGGTGCGGTACTCTCCTCCCACTGTTGGCAGGTATTTCCCAAAAAACCTGCATCGGGCGGATCGTTCTCTGTAAACGGAGCTGCCTGTTCTTTACTGTCGGCTCCATACCAACCTATGGCAGAAGCCCCGACAAAAGAAAGGGGTCGGTGTGCGATCTGTTTGAGCCGATCGACCAGCAAGCGACCTGACTGGACCCTGCTATCGGCGATCTCTTTTTTTCTGGCAGCGGTCCAGCGCTTATCAGCAACGTTGGCACCAGCCAGATGTACGATATGATCGGCCTGTTCAAGTACCTCGACATCAAGCTCGGCATGCGCAGGATCCCAATAGGAATAGCGAACAGCTGGATGCTTTGCGTAAGGCAGCGCTTGCGTATGACGGGTGCGGGTCAATAGGATGAGCCGGTAGTCCCGCTGCAATAATGCTGAAACCAGCGCAGTGCCTACCAACCCTGTACCTCCGGTGATCAAAATGGTTCTTGACATACTAGTATTCGAAGATAACACCATGCCCTGCGAATTGTTCAGGCACGGATAGCGACATGGCCGGCCTCAAAAAAAACCTCCCGGCTTTCACCGGGAGGAACAACTAAAACACATCATCGGAACTTCTCTGCCAAGCAGAGAATTCGTTAATCAGGCTTTTTGCCATTTAAAAAAGTATTGAGCGTACTAATGGGCCCTTGGCTGGACGGATCTTCTTTGACCTCATAATTGCTATAGAAATTCTCGATCTGCGAAGAACTGTTATACAACTCCATATTGCGACGGATATACGCCGGAACCGTCTCGAACTCATTATTTGGGTCGGCCGCATTTACATTAAAGCTAAGGTTACGCAACTTTTGCAAGCGGTCAGCAGCACGACGTTGTTGCTCGAACGTATCCTCAATACTAATGCCTTCATCGCGCGCCGAAGGGGTAGCCGTGTGAATTTCATAAAGCAATGGCGTAGGCATATCGGACAACTCTTCTTTCTCGATCAGTTGCATTTGCATTTCTTCGGATTCCTCCAATGAAGAAGTGGCCATGACAGGAACAACCACCGAATTTTCATCCGCTACTATCTCCGGAGACAGAGCTGGCTGCAGGATGTCCTCGCGTACTGTAGTAGCGGGAGCAGACAGCTGCTCGCGTATTTCAGCATTCGCAGTCTGTGCAGGAGCCGGTGCCTCTACGAAGGCGGCTACCGAAACCGAAGTAGCTTGTGCCACAGGCATAGGAGGTTCGGCATAGATATTCGCGGGGCGAGTGAGATATCCTCCTGCTGCGGGTCCTGTCGTTGCAGGAGTGGCCGCTGCCAAATAGCTGGCATCAGTTTCGAGAAT
>CANGTM010000020.1 GCA_947456825.1 Chitinophagaceae bacterium | reverse complement strand
TTTAACGCCCACCTCGCATGACCTTCTGATGATATTCAGGTTGATCGAGGCCGAGTTATACATTAGATTAGCGTCATTCTCTCCAGTAAAAATATAACCGGCGCCACCCATGTCAGCGGCTAGCTGGTACACCTCATCAAAAGGCTGATCGAGTATGTCGCGAACAACTTCCTGGCTGGTCAGGTCTCCAATTACGAATTCATCGGCAGCCGAGTCAGCGAACTCGTGATGTTTGAGATCGACGCCCCTGACCCAGGCACCTTGCTTCTTTAATTTTTTGACCAAATGACCTCCGATGAAACCGCCCGCGCCACAAACCAGGACTTTTTTCATAGTAAAGACTTTTTCGAACGATCGATAAGCAAGCTGCGTATCGCCATGACCGCGAATTTAGGAACAATTTTCAAATATCGTGGCGCCAAGCGACGAGGTTCTTGCAATAAGCGATAGAGCCATTCCAATCCGCTGCGCTGTATCCATCTTGGAGCCTGACTTACCTTACCGGTATAAAAATCAAAAGCAGCTCCAACGGTAATGATCAGCTTGGCCTTTAGCAACGGGGCCAGCCGAAAGGCAAATACTTCTTGTTTGGGCGTACTTAGTCCTATCCAGACCACAGCGGCTCCCGACCGGTTGATCTGATCGGCCAATTCCATTAGCTCCTGCTCATCTAGTGACCTGAAAGGAGGACAATGCGTACCGGCCACCTTGGTTCCTACCCATGTGGTGGTGGCCACCAGCGCGAGTTCGTCTGCGACCCCGGGTTTACCGCCACAAAAGAAATGCGAGGCATCCATCGAAGCGGTCTTCGCCAGGAGCGTGGCAAAAACATCCGGGCCATAACAGCGACCCGCAACAGTAAACCCTTTCAGTTTGGCCAACCATACCAGCGGCATTCCGTCTGGTAAATTGAGATAGAACGATCTTAAAACATCGCTGAATGCAACGTTCTCACTTGCCTCTACCATTCCATGTGCACCTGTACAGCTCACGCAAGAACAAGGTAAATGACCCGCATCGGACAGACGATCGAGCAAATGGTCGACGGCCGACACTAGATCGCCTGAAAAAACGGGTATGGAGTTGACGATCTGCTTCATGGACGCTTACCACTAAATCGCTGTAGCATGCGGTAAAAATTATCTCTCCATTTAAAGAAGGGGGGCATCCCCACTTCATACGTTCTAAATAGTTCCCACTTAGAAAAATTCAGCCCCTCGGCCGCTATCCTTTTTAAAATGTCGGACCGAAGGCGTTCATACTCCTGCAAGGGATCAAGGCCGTTCGATAACAACTTCAGCCCCGACGTAACCGGTTTTAAGTGACGGACAGCTACCTCGTGGACCAAAAAGCAACGATCCATATTGTATTTGCGTTGCAGGTAAGGATACACACACCGATCAATTCCGTAAGAAGAAATGCTTTGCGGATAAAAGGGTGCCGCTAGGTCAAAGATCGCTTTTCGTAAAAAAGGGGACATGATCTCGATCCATCCTACTTTATCGGGTAACGCACCTTGCTTTTGCAGAAACCGTCGATGGCTATAGTAGCTGTCAGGGTGTATCGAAGGCTGAAAGGCATCTGCCTTAAGTTCGGTCGCGATCTGCAATAACCGATTGATCGAAGCCACACTGATCTGTTGATCATCATCCAAGATGCCGATATACCTATACGAATGTTGGGCCGTTGCCTCTTGTAAGCGCCACAACAGCTCACCCTTGAATTCGGTCTTGTACGAAAAATGACCGGCTATTGATTTTCCGGTTGCAAAAGAAGGGATGGCATCAGAGCCACTGTAATTAAAAAGGTAAAGCGAGAAATCGGGCGTAGCGTTAAAGTCGATATGACGCAAGGCCTCTTCGCGACCATTCCAAGCAATGACAACCAGATCTTGCATTTTCTTATCTGCCAGACGAGAAGGCTTGTGTTGAAATTACTCTTGCCTTGTTTTTTCGAATCGTTTTGATCAAAAAAAACGGGTTAAAGATAAAACTGATACAAGCGGCACTGAGCAGCGATGCGATCAACGCTCCGGATACGCCCATTTGCTTTACCAAAAAATAGGTTAGCAGTAAAGAAACCAGGCTCTGAGCGATAGAGACCAATGCCGGTAAGCGCTGAATGTTGAGTGAATACTGAAAAACAACGGAAACATGATCGAGTACGATCAACGCTGTGTAGATCGAAAATAGATAAAACAAGCCCTTGAACTCCTCTATCGGGTAGCCGCTCCACCAGGCAAAGAGTTGCTCTCCCCCCAACAATAAAAGCAATAAGACTACCAAGGCCAAAACACCTACCCGCCTCAGCACCACAAAGAATAAATCCTCTATCTGCTGCCAGCTATCGCTTGCCTGCAACCCGGATATGGACGGAAATAACACAAGTGTGAAGTTGGTAAGCCCCGTGCGGATGATCTCGAAAAAACGAAATAAAAGCAAAAACAAGGCCATATAGAACGAAAGCAATAACGACTTCAGCAATAAGATCTGCACATTGAATGCGATAAGGCCTGCCACTATCGTCAACAAGTAAGGTAAGCTATAGCGCAAATGATGAAAAAGCACTTTATACGACAGATAGCGTATGGAAAGAGTAAACCGACATTCACGCTGCGAAAAATAGACAAGAGATAGCAAATAGATCATATTCACGAGCACACTGGCCGATAGTAACAAATAAAGCGACCGCTCCTGCAGTAAAAGAAATAATAATACTGCCTCGATCGCCGTTCTGCCGGCACGCAGCCATTTAGAGATGTAGATCTTATTAAAGGACTGCAGCACCCCGTCAAATAACAGAGCCATAATATTTTGGAGCATAGTGCCTGCGACCAATAACACTAGCAGGGTCGTGTGGCCACTTACCTCAATAAGACGAAAATAAAATAGCAGGTAAACAACAGGCAGGACGATCAAAAAGATCAGCCCCTGTGCCGCCAGCACGTTCGAGATCAGTAAAGAATAATTACGCTTGCGCAGAACGAGTCGATGCGATAGCCCCACACTCAATCCAAGATCGCTAACGGCTGCCACGATGATCAGATTGAGCACTACCCAATACTGGTTGAAATTTTCTTGTCCCAGCGAGCGAAGCAGATAGGGCGTAAGTAGAAAAACAGTGATCGCCGTAATCGCCTGCGAAAAGAAGGTAGCTATCAGATTATGCAAATAACGTCGGTTGGTCGTTGCGGTCTTGATCAAGTTAAAAAAAGGAGCTAGCAATGACTGCATAGGTTACAATGGCGAAGTCGCCGTATCGAGATAATCCTGCGTTAGCAAAATGCCGACCATGGTCCAAAATAAAAAGGCTCCCATTGGCCCCTCGAGATAAACATCGAAACTGGCATTGAAAAATGCGGCTACTAACACCAGGGCTACGATGCGATTGAATGTAGATAGCCGGTTGCTTCGAAGCGGGCGGATAACGGTAATATACAGCCAGCCAAGCCAGACCATGAGCAGCGGAATGCCGAAACGGGCTAAAATGGTAAGGCTAACATTATGAGGCGAACGCAGTGAATCATCCTCTACCGCCACTTCTCCCAATAGCGCAAGATTGGGACCTGGGCCTACCCCTTTCAAGGCGATAACCGGATCTTGCGCATCCGAAACGATCTTATACCACCAAGCAAGGCGCCAGAGCTTATTATCGGTAAGCGCTCCGTCTTCTTCGTTCGAAAAAACCGTCTTTATATTAAGCAGCAACTGTTCTACCCCTACGGCACGACCCTGAAAATTCTCCTCCGCGCGCGTGTTCACATAGAAAAAAATAGACACCGCAAAAAAAAGCCCAAATACTAATAAGTACGAGCGCAGGGTAGCTGCATTGAATTTTTTTCGATAGGACCAAAAGAATAGACCGATCCCGATCGCATAAGCTAAAAATCCACCTCGGGTAAAGGTGGCTACCATAAGTAATAGATAAATGATGAGGACCGCATTGATCAGCAATAAGCGGCGATCCATTTTGATGTAGCCAGACAGCAGCAACAAACTGCTGATCAACAAATGCACGGCCATATCGCCAAACTTTACCAGTAGCAATGACACATCATTAAAGAGGCTAAACTCGACCCATTCAGGAAAATTGATCGATAGCTGTAACGAGGTAAAAGCTACCAGTGGATAAAAGGCATAAATGCGAACGACACCCTTTATAAATTGCGGCCAAAGTGGTAAAAAAAGAAAAATGACCAGCACGAACGCGGGGTAAATAAAGACGGCCGCATCTTTGAGTATGGCAGCCGGCGGCTGCGTAGGTAGAGCAAGTAATGACCAGATGATGGCAGCTGAGATAAAGATCAAAACGCATAATAACGGTGTACTATATGGGATCACATACTGCTTGAGGTCGGCCACCAATAGTAAAAGCCCCAGCAAGAGTACCGCCTCGGCAAAAAAGCCATACGCTATCCCCTTATTCAAATACGTGTACATGGCAAAAACTACCAAATAGAGATGCATGTACCAGTATCGCAGTCTGCTAAACGACATTTTATTTAGGTTGGACATAGCTTCGCCACCTCGGTCCCATAGGGCAAAAAAAAGGGCTGACCGGTATCGTTGCCAAGGCATTGGCAAGACCCGACAAATGTAAGCAAAGCCCTTTGTCTATGGGAGTGATACTAAAATAAAACGATTGGAAAATGAGTGGCTTATAAAAGCGTATCCACTACACCTTAATGTAAATCCTCTTCTTATCCATCCAATAACATATCAACCACATAAAGCTGATCACAGCGATGGCATAAAGGAGCGATCCATTCTCCGGGGCACCCGGTACATGAACCAGCACTTTTTTATAGAGCCAGTTCCAGGGGTTCGCGCCCTCCAATTTTATGAGTGCCAGCCCCTTGGGCAAAAAGGCACTCAAGGCAAATACAAAAAGGGCATTTTTGCCGAACACGTCAAAAAACCGGGAGAGCCACGACTTTACCCCTTTGATCTCTATCAAATACATCATAGTAGCCAGGGTAATAATAGCCAGCCCGGTAGTGTACACCACGTAAGAGCTGGTCCAGATCTTCTTATTGATCGGCATCACCATATCCCAGCAAAATCCTGTAAGCAATAGGGCTATTCCGGCTACAAAAAGGCCGTTGAGCATTGCAGATAACTGGACAGCTTTATCTCCACTCTTTTCACTGCCCTTTTGACGGATATAATCCCCCACCAGAAAGCCAAAAATTACTTGTGAAATTGATGGTATTGTACTCATAATCCCTTCAGGATCAAATGCTATACCCTCTCCTTTGTACATATGAACCGAACCCAAGATAGCCTTATCGATATCGGTCCCAAACCATCCCTCTAAACTATACGGATCGGCCGGATTACCCAACAAACAAAGAGCCCAATACCCTAATAACAACAGCGCTGCCGTATAAAAAGCCCGCGCTCCTTTAAGATAATACGCAATAAGTGCTGCAAAAAAATAAGCTAGGGCGATGCGCTGTAAAACGCCAAAAATTCGTACACCGCGTTCTATTGATTCAATATTTCCAGCGTCGTTTTTGACATAGTCGATCCAAGTAAACCCTTTAAATATCAGCCCTTTCTGAATTTCTCCGCCGCCGGCCGTCCCCGCAGTCGCCACCCACTGGCCGGCCTGCACCACAAATGGCCACCAGTTCAGAAATAGTCCTATCAAAAAGATCAGGACCGTGCGCTTGAGCAGCTTTTTCCAGAACTGCGCTTGGGTGCCCTGTTCAAAACGGGGCATCACCATAGCCAGGGCATTGCCCACTGCGAACAAAAAGAATGGAAAAACCAAGTCGGTCGGCGTAAGTCCGTGCCAGGGCGCGTGTTTAAGCGGAGCATAAATATGCGACCAAGAGCCGGGGTTGTTCACCAATATCATCAGGCAAACCGTGGCCCCCCGAAATACGTCGAGGGAGTATAGGCGGTTGTTCAAAGGCTTTCGATTTTTGGAAAGTTAGTAAAAGCTTTCAAATGAACGAACTGCGAACAAGCGGAGCTGAACGATAAGGAGCGATTCGTTCTAAAATACTAATTTATTTGGTATTCTTTATACTAAATTATTTAGTTTTATGGTCTTAAAAAATTATGATGGATAGTAAGCATTTATCGGGCCAGGCCGCCTACCGGGGTAGCAAGGACTTTACCCAGCAACAAGTACGCAATGCCAACGCGACGGGCTTTGGCGCGGCTGCCGACGACTACATGGAACGCGGCATTGATCTGAATGAAGAGTTGATCCGTAACAAACCAGCCACTTACTTCTTTCGCATGAAAGGAGACGCTATGAAAGAGGCCGGCATCTTTGACGGCGACGTGCTGATCGTGGATCGGTCGGTACCGCTCACCAACGGCCGCATCATCGTAGCAGTGCTCAACGGCGAACTACTGGTACGAAGATTTCACAAGAACTTTTCGTCGGCCTTTTTAATTCCCGAGAACAGCCGTTACAAGACCATCAATCTCGCTGAGTTCAGTGACTTTGTTGTGTGGGGGGTTATCACGTATACCATACATCCACAGGGATAGTACTGTCTCTCGCACAAGTAACGATGGCCCCCATCAAAAAAAATTATCATTGACGAACATGCACCAAAGCGATGTTGATCCGTGACCATGAAAGCGATTGTAGACTGCAATAATTTTTACTGCTCTTGCGAACGACTCTTTGTACCCACCCTGGACCAAAAACCGGTAGTAGTACTCAGCAATAATGACGGCTGTGTGATCTCGCGTAGCGACGAGGCCAAAAAAAGTGGTGTGCAGATGGGGGTTCCGTTCTTTGAGGTACGATCACTGCTGCAACAAGAGGGGGTCGCTTGGTTTTCGTCGAACTATGAACTCTACGGCGATCTCAGCTGGCGTGTAATGGAAACCCTTCGCCTGATGATGGGCGAGGCAAGGGTCGAGGTCTACTCGGTCGATGAGGCCTTTATCGATCTCGACGACCTAGGTACCGAAGCGCTGGCGGCGCTGGCACTCTCCATTCGCGAACGTGTCGAGCAATGGACAGGTATTAGAGTATCGGTGGGCGTGGGGCCTACCAAGACGCTCGCTAAACTAGCCAACCGATTGGCCAAAAAAGATAAGCTCCATACCCACTGTGTAATGGTGCTCTCCGATCCGGTAACGATTGAGACGGCCCTTCGTAAAACGGCAGTGGGCGATCTTTGGGGAATAGGTCGACGCTATGCCCGCAAACTGCAAGAAGAGTGGAGCATCTACGACGGATGGCAACTAGCCTCGGTAAGCGAAACCTTTGCCCACGTACACCTGGGTGGTGTGGTGGGTAAGCGTCTGATCCGCGAACTGCGCGGCATACCTTCTAAAGAAATGGAAGAGGAGCGTACGCAAAAAAAGATGATCGCCACCACGCGTATGTTCGGTCGCAAAGTGTATTCGCTGCAAGAGATCAAAGAAGCGATCGCTACCTATGTGGCTCGTGCGGCCGAAAAACTGCGCAGACAATATAGTGCCGCCAGCGAGCTCTCGGTCTTTATCATCGCGCACGAAGAAGGATCGCGTTATGGATCGTCATTTAGCAATTACGCGGTCATGGATAAACCCAGCTCTGATACCGCAGTACTGCTGCACAAAGCCCTGGAGTTGGTCACCGCCATTTATCAACAGGGACCTGCCTATAAAAAAGCGGGCGTATTGTTAGGCGGTATCGTACCAGCCGCAGCAAGGCAAGCTTCGCTCTTTGAGAACTCCGGTGCCACCGATGACCGCTCTCCGCTTATGCTCGCCATCGATAATATCAATTTTAGTTTGCCGCTGCAAAGTGCCGCACGGCACGATAGCATCTTACGCTTTGCTGCTTCGGGTACCAACCGCGCCTGGAAAATGAAACAAGCTCGTCGCTCTGCACGCTATACCACCCGATGGCGGGAATTACCGGAAGCTCACTGATACTTTCCCACCAAACTATACAAGATCTTTCGATCTGCCTCGCTGATAACTTTTGTGGTGTCTTGAGGTACAAAATGGATCTTATACGACTGGATCGCATTTTTTTCATTAGCGGTGTTATACCCCACAATGCGTAATGCCTGCAAGGCATTAAAATGTTCAGGAACCTTTACACCCACGGTATCATACCAATGACCAAAACCATTGCGCGCCAGCTCTTGCCACGGAAAGCGCCGACTGGGGTCTACTTTTCGACCAGGGGCAATATCGGCATGCCCGACGAAATTGGCTTGGGGAATATTGAAAGCCCGTTTCAAATACCCTAGCACCCTGAGCAAACTACCGATCTGATCGGGGCTAAAGGGCTCGCTGCCGTCATTATCAATTTCGATCCCTATACTGGATGAATTCAGATCGGTGGCACCTCCCCACTTACTTACACCGGCATGATGTCCGCGCAACAGATCATGCAGCATATGATGCACGGTACCGTCGCGACAGATCACATAGTGAGAACTTACGGCCGTGCGGGGAAGCGTAAAAGTGCGCAGCGTCTCATCACAACTTTTTTGTGCGGTATGATGAATGACCACCAGACTGGGACGACGCATCGAGAAATTAGTGGTGCCTACCCACGGAGTGGCCGTAGCAAATGAATCTTTAATGGGGTACGTGCGTAGTAACTTGGCGAACGAACGAACTTGCTTTTTGTAAACGCGGTTGGTAGCCGCATACTTATGAGAGGTGCAGCCACTCATGAGAACAACTACTATCAGTGGAAAGGTGTAGCGTAAAAATTTATTCATACAACGGCTTTGTACATGCTACGAAGCAGCCTGTTTGCTGCAGGGGTAATCAACCGGCATTGCCACGCGATCGGTGCGAACCTCCTCCGGATCTTCTCCCTGATGCTCCACCGGAGCCTCTGTTGGGCCCTCCTGCAGGTCCTCTTCCTCTCTGTGCACCGCCGCCACTGCTTTTCCGCTTAGGATCATAAACAGGAGCCGCCCCTAAAAAATCAGGCACGGGCACTTTATCTACTTCTTTACCGATCAGCTGCTCAATGGAACCAAACTTTCGTTGATCCATTTCGCTGATCAGCGTATACGCCGTACCATCGGCTTCGGCACGCGCCGTACGTCCGATACGGTGCACGTAATCCTCGCCATCCGATGGCACGTCATAGTTAATGACCAGATCGATAGTATCGATATCGATACCCCGGCTAAGGATATCGGTAGCTACCAGCAAGGGCACCCGGCCACTGGCAAAAGTGCTGAGTACATTTTCTCGCTGCGACTGCTCAAGGTCACTGTGAATTTCCTCTACCACCGTACCGGCACGTTTGAGTTGTCGTGTGAGTTCCTTAACGGTTTGCTTGCGACTACAGAAAATAAGCGCATTCTTATACGGTATCGTCTTTAAGATGTGTTGAATAACGGGGATCTTCTGCTGCTCATACACCACATAAGCACGTTGTACGATCTTATCGGGTGGCCGCGATATGGCAATATTCACCTCAACAGGGTCCAATAAGATACGGCGAGCCAGGGAGCGGATCTTCTCGGGCATGGTAGCCGAGAACAAAAGATTCTGCCGATTGGCCGGAAGGTGGTTGATGATCTTATTGATGTCATCTTGAAAACCCATGTCGAGCATACGATCGGCCTCGTCGAGTACTAAAAATCGAAGCTGCTTGAAATTTACGTAGCCCATGTTCAGATGCGCGATCATACGACCGGGCGTGCAAACAATAACATCGGCGCCCATTTGCAGGGCCTTTTTCTCGGCCACAAAATTTTGGGCGTCACTCCCGCCGTAAATAGCGATCGAGCTCAAGTTGGTAAAATAAGAGAGCCCCTCTAAGTGTTGAGCGATCTGAATGGCTAACTCGCGCGTAGGAACCACAATAAGAGCGCCCACGGCTCCGTCAAGCGGTTCGGTCAGTAATCGGTTCATGACCGGCAATAAAAAAGCGGCGGTCTTACCGGTACCGGTCTGGGCAGAGGCAATAATATCGCGACCTTCCAAAATTGGAGGGATCACTTTTTCTTGAACGGGAGTAGCGGTTTCGTAGTGAGAGGCTTCAATTCCTTCCATCAGGGAAGGATGAAAATTAAAATCGGTAAAGCGCAAGACGGAGGTGCATTAATTCTAAATAAGATATTTCGCTAACGAAGATAACGATTCTGCGTCACATATTTCTCCGATACTGTCCGCCCACCTGGTAGAGCGCATGCGTTATCTGCCCCAGCGAGCAGTACTTAACGGTCTCCATCAGCTCAGCAAACAGGTTACCGTTCTCAATAGCCACTTGCTGCAGGCGCTGCAACTTACCATTGGCTACGGCAGCATGACGGGCATGAAAGGCACGAAGATTACCGATCTGCTGCTCTTTCTCTTCTTCATTGCTTCTAATGACCTCACCAGGAATGATGGTGGGAGATCCTTTCTTGTTCAAGAACGTGTTGACGCCAATGATGGGCAACTCACCGGTATGTTTTTGGTGTTCGTAATAAAGACTTTCTTCTTGGATCTTATTGCGCTGGTACATTCTTTCCATGGCACCCAATACCCCGCCGCGCTCGGTGAGCCGATCGAACTCGGCCAGCACCGCCTCTTCGACCAGCGATGTCAATTCCTCGACCGCAAATGAACCCTGGGTCATATTCTCGGTCTTGGCAGAACCCAGTTCACGGTTGATGATCAACTGAATGGCCATGGCACGGCGTACACTTTCTTCGGTAGGGGTCGTGATGGCTTCATCATAGGCATTGGTATGAAGCGAATTACAATTGTCATATATGGCGTAGAGCGCCTGTAAGGTGGTGCGAATGTCATTGAAATCGATCTCTTGCGCATGCAATGAGCGTCCCGATGTTTGAATGTGATATTTTAACATCTGGCTGCGCTTATTGGCCTTGTACTTGTACTTCATGGCCTTGGCCCAAATACGACGAGCCACCCTGCCGATCACGCTATACTCCGGATCCATTCCGTTACTGAAGAAAAAAGAAAGATTAGGAGCAAAATCATCGATGTTCATACCGCGGCTCAAATAGTACTCTACGAACGTAAAACCATTGGCAAGCGTAAAGGCCAACTGGGTGATGGGGTTAGCACCGGCCTCGGCAATATGATAACCACTGATCGAAACGGAATAAAAATTCCTTACCTGCTGTTCGATAAAATACTGCTGCACGTCTCCCATCAACTTCAAGGCAAACTCCGTAGAGAATATACAGGTGTTTTGTGCCTGATCCTCCTTTAAAATATCGGCTTGCACCGTACCGCGCACCTGCTGCAAGGCGGTCATTTTGCATTGCAGATACAAGTCGGCAGGTAGCACATCCTCGCCGCTTAATCCTAATAGGGCAAGTCCAAGACCGTTATGTCCGTCTGGCAAACCAGCGGACGACAACGGGTTGCTATAACAGGGGCGCGCAAATCCGGGATATTTCTGGGCAAAGGCCTCATCGATCTTAAGCTGTAAACCTAATTCAACGACCTTCTTTTCACACTGCTGATCGATGGCAGCATTCATAAAAAAGGCCAAGATGATCGGTGCCGGCCCATTGATGGTCATTGACACTGAGGTCTTGGGATCGCAAAGATCGAACCCACTATAGAGCTTCTTGGCATCATCCACGGTAGCAATACTCACGCCACTGTTTCCGACCTTACCATAGATATCGGGCCGATGATCGGGATCTTCGCCATACAGGGTGACCGAATCAAAAGCCGTAGAGAGTCTTTTGGCGGGCTGATCGACGCTTACATAATGAAAGCGCTTGTTGGTTCTTTCAGGACCTCCTTCGCCGGCGAACATACGCGTGGGATCTTCTCCTTCCCGTTTCAATGGAAACACGCCGGCCGTAAAAGGAAAATGCCCCGGTACATTCTCTTGCGCCTGCCATTGCAACAGATCGCCCCAATCCTTGTACTTGGGCAGTACAACCTTAGGCACGCGGGTACCACTTAAACTAGTGGTGGTCATGGGCTGCTTGATCACCTTGTCACGTACCGTGTACTCGTAAAAATCTTTTTGATAGGCCGCTACTTTTTCGGGCCAGTTCTTGATAAGCTTTCGGCTAACTGGAGTCAGTTGTTCGATCAGCTGATCGATCTGTGCTTGCAACGCACCGGTAAGATCGTCATATAACTTTTTATCGGTGCTGCTTTTAAGCTCTTTGTTTTCGAGCACTCCTTGCAATTGATACAGTTTTGAAGCCAGCGCCGCTTGCTCTTTGACGAGCGCATCATACTCGCGGTTACCGGCAGCGATCTCTGCTAGGTAGCGAACACGGCTAGAAGGAATAATAGCCTGCGAAAGTTGCGCAGTGGCAGCAAACTGAATAGCGCCAAACGTAACTCCGGTCTTCTCCTTTATTTTTTTCAGCAACAATGTGAATAGATGGTTGATGCCTTCGTCATTGAATTTACTGGCCATCGTACCCACTACCGGAATCTCTTCGTCTTTGGCGCTAAAGAGTTGGTGGTTGCGCTTGTATTGCTTTCGAATATCATTCAGTGCATCGAGAGCGCCCGCCTTATCGAATTTGTTGAGGCAGATCAGATCGGCATAATCGAGCATGTTGATCTTCTCAAGTTGGGTCGCCGCTCCATACTCGGGGGTCATCACATACATGCTCACTTGGCAATGGTCCAGAATACTCGCATCGCTTTGTCCGACACCTGCGGTCTCTATTATGATGAGATCGAAAGCGGCTTGCTGGCAAATAGCCACGGCATCGCGAAGGGCAGCACTTAGCGCCGTATTATCGTCACGAGTAGCGAGCGAACGCATATAGGCCCGGGGATGATTGATGGCATTCATACGAATGCGGTCGCCCAATAAGGCTCCACCGGTTTTTTTGCGCGAAGGATCTACCGAGATCACGGCAATGGTCTTGTCGGTAAAATTGTTGAGGTAGCGTCTGACGATCTCGTCGGTAACACTGCTCTTGCCGGCGCCACCGGTTCCTGTTATTCCAAAAACAGGCGCTACGGAAGCACCCAGCGTCTTTTTAGTTGGATCCTCCTGAAGTTTAGGGGTTACTCCGGCAGGCGAAGCAGAGGCAGTAATTGAATTTACGAAACGCTTATCGCTGAGCAGCGGCTGATACGACTCGCCTTTCTCTGCTAAACTAATGGCTCGGGCAATATGTATGACAGGACGCTGTTCTCCAAGAGGGTCAACGGGGCAATCGGCCAACGAACCTGCTTGAGATTGCTTGCAAATATCAATTACCGCTGCGATCATTCCCTCTAATCCCAAGCGCCGTCCGTCGTCTGGAGAAAAGATCCGGTCTATACCGTAGGCATGCAACTCCTCGATCTCCTCAGGTAAAATAGTGCCGCCTCCACCTCCAACGATCTTGATATGCCCACAACCATTTTGTACCAACAGGTCTTTCATGTACTTGAAGAACTCCACATGCCCCCCTTGGTAACTGGTGATGGCAATGCCCTGTACATCCTCTTCCATGGCGGTTTCCACGATATCTTTAACGGATCGGTTATGTCCCAGATGAATGATCTCGGCACCCTGCTGTTGCAAGATGCGTCGCATGATATTGATAGCCGCATCATGCCCATCGAATAAACTGGCGGCCGTTACGATCCTGATCTTGGAAACCTCAGATTGAGCCATAGGTATTGTGTTGGTCCGGAAAGATGAGCTGTGATGCGTTGGTCGGACCACGACGTTGCAAAATTAACAAAAAACGAATGAGTGTTAGTATCCTAAGCCCCCAGAAATCAAAGGGGTTACCTACATTTGTTGCATGCAGCATTGGATCGATGCCGTTACAGCCCTGTATACCCGCCACAAAGGGGTGGCGCCCACCTCGATTGACGTGCTCCCGCAAAGCGGCAGCGAACGCAGATATTTTCGGTTGAGGGGGGCTCACGACTCAGTGATAGGGACTTATGGAAATAACCTTAAAGAGAACGAGGCCTTCTTTTACTTTAGCGATCACTTTAAGAACAAAGGGCTGGCCGTTCCACGAATATTGGCGATCAGTGACGACCGCCAATTCTATTTACAAGAGGATTTTGGGGACGCATCGTTACTTCATCATCTCGAGAGCAACGGTTTTACAGAAGATGTTTATCAGCTTTTTGCCAAAACAACGACCGCGCTGGCCGAGTTGCAGGTAAAGGGTGATGAAGGGCTTAATTATAACAAATGTCTCACCAACAAAGAATTTGGCAAGCAAGCCATTTTAGCCGATCTGCTTTATTTCAAGTATTACTTTCTGGATGCACTGCGCAGACCTTACGATAAACAGAAATTGATCGACGATTTTGAAGCGCTCAGTAATTACCTGACGCATACCGAATATCAATACTTTTTATTCCGCGATTTTCAGAGTCGCAACATTATGGTGAGCGAAGACCGCGAGGTGCACTTCATCGATTACCAGGGAGGCATGAAAGGAGCTCCTCAATACGATGTGGCTTCTTTACTCTGGCAAGCCCGAGCTAACTTATCGGCAGACTGGAAACTTCGTCTCCTCGAGGAATACATGGACGCTTTTGAAAAAACGATCGGCAACAAGATCGACCGAAAATTATTCAAGAGCCAGTATAACGGTTATGTACTGATCCGCCTATTGCAAGTATTGGGTGCGTACGGATTTAGAGGCCTCTTTGAAAGAAAGGCACAGTTTTTGACCAGCATTCCGCTGGCCTTGCGTAACCTAAAAGAGTTTTTGAGTCAGCACAGTATAGGTATCGCCGTTCCAGAGTTCAGAAAAGTATTGGAGATCTGCACCAGTAACGAAGTGATCGCCACCTTCACCCCTACTCAAGCCACTGAATCGACCCCACTCGAGGTAACTGTATATAGCTTCTCATACCGTAATGGACATCCCCCTGACAAATCCGGAAATGGCGGAGGCTTTATGTTCGATTGTAGGGGCATTTTAAATCCCGGTCGTGTAGAGAGCATGAAGACCATGACCGGTCGTGACAAACCTGTACGCGACTTCTTGGAGCAACAGACCAACATGCCTTCTTTCCTAAACTCGGTCTTTGACATCGTGGACATCACGGTCGAAGATTACATTAAAAGAGGTTTCGAAAGTCTGATCGTAGGCTTTGGCTGCACAGGGGGACAACACCGAAGCGTGTATGCCGCCGACGAAATGGCCAGACACCTGCGTAATAAATTCAAGGTAAAAGTAAAACTGCACCATGTGGTGCAAGACGAAAAGAACTGGATCAATACTCCCGCTGCCAAGTAACGTACATGATAACACGTGCCATGATATTTTGTGCCGGGTTGGGCACTCGATTTAAACCTTGGACCGATAAGCATCCAAAAGCGCTAGCCTTGGTCAACGGCAAGAGTTTGCTACAGCGCAATATCGAATACCTGCAAAGCTTTGGCATCTTTAACGTCGTGATCAATGTGCATCATTTTGCCGATCAGATCGAAGAGGCCGTAGAACAACACCGAGGCTGGGGATCTGACATTCTTATCAGCGACGAAAGGGCCGAGCTTCTAGATACAGGAGGAGGGCTTCTAAAGGCAAAATCTCTTTTTGAAGAGAATCAACCGTTTTTGACCTGTAACGCCGATATCCTCACCAACCTGCACATCGGAAAACTGATCGAGTTTCATGACCAGCTACAGCCGCTCATCTCATTTGGCATCACTCGCCGCGAAAGTTCGCGCTCGTTGCTCATGGACCCCAACCACCGACTCTGCGGGTGGCGCAATAATAAAACCGGAGAGGAAAAGATAGCGGTCGGCTCCATAGACCGCGCATCGTTACAACCCTTTGCCTATAGCTGCGTTGCTCTTTTCGAATACAGTGTTTTTAATTTGATGCAAGGCTACGGCTTTGCAAAAAAGTTCTCACTTACGGATCTCTACCTAAGACTGGCTCCCGATTATCCCATCTATGGATTTGAGCATAGTAAAGACCACGTGGTAGATGTGGGCAAACCCGAAAGTGTGGCGCTGGCCGAAAAGTTATTTCTTTAGCTATATTTCGACCCTTCATTCTTAATGTAAAAAAACTGACCATGCTAACTCGTTTTGCATCAGTGATGACGATCTTCTTTTGCGCTGTTTCTTTTTTAGCGAGTGCGCAATCCAATTATGACCACCGCGAGACCTTTCATCCGCAATTCTACCCTTATCCTGGTAATGAGATGCGAAGTGCGAGCGGAGAACCGGGCCCCCGCTACTGGCAAAACCGAGCGGACTATTCCATTCAGTGCAAGCTCGATACGACAACGCATTCCATTAGCGGAGAACTGATCATTACCTATACTAACAACAGTAGCGATGCCCTTCGCTTTCTTTGGTTACAACTCGATCAAAATATCTATAAGAGAGACTCCCGGGCTTCTGCGACCACGACTGAAGCGGGAGGTCGCTGGGCCAATGGCGGATTTACTGATGGATATCAGATCAATAGCCTTCAAACAGAGTCGGCCGGTATCTGGTCTGCACCGCCCCAACAAAGTATTACCGATACCCGTATGCAGGTTTGGCTAAAGAATCCGCTCGCCAAAGGAGAAAAGATCCGCCTAAAACTAAATTATCAGTTTGAGATACCCGAATATGGCACCGATCGTATGGGTCGGCTGCTCACCAAGCAAGGTTGGGTCTATGAAATTGCCCAGTGGTTTCCCAGAATGTGCGTTTATGATGACTTGCAAGGATGGAATACCATGCCTTACCTGGGAGCAGGAGAGTTCTATCTCGAGTATGGCGATATTGATTTTAGTGTAACGGCGCCAGCCAATATTATAGTAGTAGGGTCAGGCGAGCTACTCAACCCTAAAGAATGCTACACGCCCGTACAACAAAAACGATGGGAACAAGCCGCTACCTCTAACACCACGGTGATGATCCGCAGTGCCAGCGAGGTGAACGAAACATCTTCTCGACCCTCAGTGGCGAACATCACGTGGAAATTCAAGATAGCAAATGCCCGCGATGCGGCCTGGGCTGCTTCGAAAGCATTCATTATTGATGCCGCCAAGATCGATCTGCCCAGTGGCAAAAGATCGCTCGCCATTAGCGCGTATCCCGAGGAGAGCATAGGCAAAAATGGATGGCAACGTTCTACCGAAATGGTCAAAGGCTCCATAGAGTACTACTCTAAAAAATGGTTTGAATACCCCTATCCCGCTGCCACCAATGTGGCAGGCATTGTTGGCGGGATGGAGTATCCCGGTATTGTCTTTTGTTCATCGAAAAGTATGGGCGAGGAACTATGGGGCGTAACCGATCATGAGTTTGGCCATACGTGGTTTCCAATGATCGTAGGCAGTAACGAAAGAAAATATGCGTGGATGGACGAAGGCTTCAATACATTCATCAATGACCTGTCGACAGAAGCGTTTAACAAGGGAGAATTTAAGCCAACCTTCTTTCCTGATCCTACAGCCCCTTTTATGGTCAAAATGGTATTTGGCGAAAAAATGGATGGACTCTATAACATTCCAGACGTTATTCAACAAAACAATTTAGGCATTACCGCTTACCTCAAGCCCGGACAGATGCTAACACAATTACGAAATGAGGTTTTGGGGGCCGAACGGTTCGACATGTCTTTTAAAGAATATATCCGCCGTTGGGCCTTTAAACATCCCAGCCCCTGGGACTTTTTTCACACTATGGAAAATGTGTCAGGCGAAGACCTTGGCTGGTTTTGGCGAGGATGGGTGCTCAATAATTGGAAGCTGGATGTATCGGTGCGGGATGTGCGCTACAAAAAAGGCGATGTGGCCAATGGCGTGGAGATAACGATCGAGAATCTGGAGAAAATGGTGATGCCTGTAAAGGTAAAAGTGATAGAGACCAATGGCATGGAGCATCTACTAGCTATGCCGGTCGAGATCTGGCAACGCGGCCCGCGCTGGACCTTTGATGTACCTGCCACCTCGGAAATAAAACAAGTGATCGTAGATCCTGAGAAAAAATTACCCGACGTTGACCGGTCTAATAATACCTGGAAAAAGTCGGGTAACTAAAACGTTCGGCCAGCACCTTGTACTGGCCGAACGTATGTTGACTATCACCGAACGTGAACCTTGCCTTCGATCAATTTATTACCGGCCGCATCGCCTACCACTACGAAGTAGATACCCCGGGCAGCGGCACTCAGATCAACGGGCAGTAACGTGTACGGACCGCTAATGGGAAAGCCCCGCTTGAAAATAACTGCTCCTTTTGCATCGTAAATGACCAACTGACGAGAGGTGTTGCCTCCGCCAGTATTGTAATACGATACCGTAAAGTTTCCATCATTGGGCGAAGGATAGATGAACAGGCGAGAACTTACATTAGCCGTAATGGTCACTACCTGTGATATGGCCGAGCAAAATAAACCGCTTGGCCAAGTTTCACGAATGCTGGCCTGATAATCACCCAATCCATTTACGGTTGCTGTGTAGGTATTGTTAAGAGGTGTAACCACTTGTCCGTTGTATGTCCACTGGGTGGTAATGACGCCGCCTGTGTTGGCACTGGGCGTAGCCGTAAGCGTCGTTTGCTGACCAGGTAATAAGGAGGTGAGCGGAGCTGCCGCCAATCCAATACCGGGCACGACACGAACGGTTAGCAACGAAGCATTCGAAATAACAGGGGTAGTGCAGGTGCTGTTCCATACCTGGCAACGGTACCGATTACCACTCATGGCGGCAATAACACCCGAGAGTGTGAACGAAGTAGAAGTAGCCCCGGCAATATTGCTCCAGGTGGTGCCGCCATTGGTACTTACCTGCCATTGATAGCTAATAGGAGGTCCACTCACGGCCGTTATGGTAAAGCTGGCATTACCTCCCGCGCAGATCTCAACAGAGGGTGCGCTGCGTTCGATAACAGCAGGTGCATGTACGGTTAAAGTAGCCAACCCGGATATCGCAGCGGGCGCACAGGTACCGGTTACCACGCAACGATACTGAGACCCACTCAATGGAACGGTTACTCCCGTAAGCGTTAACGTTGCAGTTGTAGCGCCGGAATAAATACCTCCATTGTTGATGTTGGAAAATCCTGCGCCCGTATTGACCTGCCATTGATATCCAATGCCGGTACCGCTGGCCGTTACGGAGAAACTAAGTGTGCTGCCGGTGCAAATGGTTTGTGAAACGGGAGACACACTAATGAGCGGTAATGTATTTACGGTAAGTGTAGCACTGGTGGTAATGGCCGCCGTTGTACAAACGGCATTTGAGACCAGGCAGCGGTATTGATAGCCACTCATAGCAGGTGTAGCAGATGAAATACCCAACGTGGCACTGGTTGCACCCGAATAAATACCGGCGCTTGCAATATTCACGAATCCGGACCCCGTGTTGACCTGCCATTGGTAGATAAGATCAGGACCGGAAGCGGCTGTGCTGAAACTAACGGCGGCTCCATCGCATACCACTTGTGATAACGGTTGCGCGGTAATACTGGCGGGAACCACCACCGATAGCACCGCTGCAGCAGAAGTAGCCGTACCCGGTGTACAGGTACCATTTACCACACAACGGTAGCGGCTTCCATTCAAAGAGGTCGTAACATTCGAAATAATATATTGCGATGCGGTAGCACCCGCAATAGCTGACCATGAACTACCGCCATCGGTACTACGTTGCCATTGATAGGTGAGAGAAGCTCCGGCCGCTGTTACCTGAAAGGTCGCTGAGCTTCCTTCACAAACAGATAGATCTTGCGGAGAAGCTGTTACTGCCGTTACCCCACTCACGCTTAGCAAGGCGGCATTGGTAGTGGCAGTAGCGCCACAATCATTGGTCAGTACGCAACGATACAGATTGCCCGAGAGCGTTACAGCCGCACTAACAATTGCATAACTAGAAGAAACAGCACCGCTGATGTTGGTGTATGTGCTGCCCCCATTTGTACTCACTTGCCATTGATAATTTACATTGCTGGCCCCGACACTAAAGCTAACGGAAGATCCCGTACAAACCGATTGGGACTGAGGCTGCGAGTTGATGACCGGAGCGGGCCCGGTGTTGATGGTAAATGTCAACTGACGTGTTTGCGTGGTGGCCCCCGTTGCCGTTCCCTGCACGGTAACATTATACGTACCCGGTGCGATGCTATTAGCACCATTCAATACTACAATAGTGCTTTGCCCGGGCGTAACAGGATTTGTGGTAAAGCTTACAGTGGTGCCGGGTGGATTACCACTTGCACTAAGTGAGATAGGTCCATTGAAACCACCGGTAGCCGTGGTTCCCAGGGTAATGGTCATATTTTGTGGGGCAGGGCAATCCACCACCGCCGCAGAGGGAGTACTAAATGTAAAACCCGAAGGCAAAGGGACCGTACTTGTCCAAACACCTCTGCCATAGGTAGAGGCAACCAGTGTTCTGTCGCTGCTGCGATACTTGAGCATGGTAACGCGTACATTGGGCATTCCAGGCGAGGCTTCCCATACCGTACTGGTACCATTGAAGAGTTCGGTCTCCCACACGCCCGTCTCGGTGGCAATAAAAGCCTTAGTATCGGAATCGGGGTGAAAGAGCGCCCACCGTACGGGCATATTAGGAAGATTGGTTCCGGCGATATCATCAAGAGCGGTCCAGGTGGTACCGCCATTGTTAGTGACCCACACATTTTGTACGCTGTAATTTGAATAGACCACCATTAGATTATTGTCGGAGGAACCGGTCACTACGCAACTCACATAACCACCGGGCGCACCGGCAGGTGTGATATCGGCCGCTGCGGGGGTAGCCGTGTTAGCCTGATCGACCCGCACTACTTTTCCATTTCCGGTACCAAAGAAAACACGATGTGATGTATACGGAGAAACATGTATCGCAGACGGACGTTGTCCGGCAAATGCAGGAACGTTCACGATATTGGTATCGGCAGTAGAGGCGCCGGCAGCCGTCTGCGGATTATTCCAACGCAGATAATTTCCGGTACCACTATTGGCATAGATGATGTTAGCTTCGTTATCGTAATCCCAGGGATTGATGAAGCGGCCGGTACTGCTACTGATGTTGATAGAGGTCCAGCTAGCCCCATTATTTACACTTCGTCTAAAGTTGTTATACACGTACGATCCAAAATGAAAACTGGGTTGATTTTGATCGATGGCCACAAAAGCACCATCGCCGCCGGTCACCTCCACCGAATTACCTAACCCGGCACTATTCAACTGATGCACGCCGTTATCCTGAGCACCTGCCAGAAAATAATTGGTTTGCGTAGGATGAATGGCCACTGAATAAAATTGCTTGACACGAAATCCTGTGTTGCGATCGCGTATGGTCGTTCCTTTATCGGCAGAGTAATGTACTCCTCCGTCGCAGGCAAAAATGAGCTTATTGCCACCATCCCACCACTGGATGTCATGCTGGTCGGCATGTACATATTGACCGGAAGTACCCACCCAGGCAGAGATACGTTGCCAAGTGTCGCCTCCATCGAGGGTGCGTGCGCAATCAATACCCCCAATAATGCATTCATTAGGATTGGCAGGATTGATACGCACCGAAAGATCGTACCAGGCCTGCCCGTTGGCAAAAGGACTTCCAGATGCCGTATTGGGCGGCGTACCGGTTGTAGCAGCCCAGTTGACACCACCATCAGTCGATTTAAAAATTTGTGTGACCTGGTTAGACCCATTGGCCGGCATCGCATATAAAACATTACCGCTTACTGCTATCTCGGCTCGGTTATTGAATATGGCAAAGGGGACTGCTGGTGAGTTCCAACCCGTTCCGGTACTCGCGTTGCCTGGATCATCGGTGTAGCGATAACTCTGCGCAGAATTGATACCGGTTACAATATGCAAGCGAGACTGTGCAGCCGTGCTGGTAATCTCCATATCACAAATAGCCGTAGAGGCCGCAGTAGAAGGTGTGATGTTAGTCCAGCTAGTACCCCCATTGGTAGAGCGAAATAATCCTGAACGGGTAGCGAGATATACGTTTCCCAGATAATCGCAAAGAATACGAGTACCGAACGTGTAAGCAGAAGTGCTTTGCAAAAAATTCCAGGTGGCCCCTCCATCGGTACTCTTAAATACCCCCACCCCTTGAGCCGCATCGGCATTAAAATACGATTCTCCGGTGCACAAATACATCGTTTGTTGAAAACCCGGACGCGGGTCTTGACATATGGCTGCAATGGCGAGATTCGACATAAAGTCATTGACAATAGTCCAGACCGCTGGACTGGCCGTGATATCGGTAGTCTTCCATAATCCTCCTGAAACGCTACCGGCAAAAACTGTTTTTTTAGCGGGGTCTAGCGAATCAACCATAAGTGCCCTTACGCGTCCGGCCGTAATACCTCCATTGGCGCGGGTATTACCATTGCTAACACCTACCACATCGGCGTTAGGGCCACGCTCCTCCCAATTCAACGCACTCAACCGCAGTTGCCGGGCCGTTTCTTTGGCCTCTTCGGTCGCAAGTTTTGCAACCAGTAATTTCTGCCAGGGTACGCGACCAGTAGACAGCTCGCGTGTCATTTCTATTTCTTGTCGTAAGGCCTCTTCGGGACCGTCGTATTCACCTTCTTCTTCTTCGCCATAAGGAGAAGAGAACTGACAAGAAAACAGAAGCAGGGCGCACAGCAAAGAGGCCATAATTGTGCGCAGACGCAGGGTTGCAAATTTGGGCATGTAGGGGTTGAATTAGGGTAACCGAAAATAAGCAAATAGCTCAAAACACCAGGGAGAATTTGACCCTGACAACAATGCTGCCCCCTACGTAATTATCCCAGCGCAGAACAGTAGGCTAAAGATGTGGATACTACTACTATCGAGCCGCCATCATCGATATCTCCACATTCACGAACTTGGGCAGAGCGGAGACCTGAACGGTCTCGCGGGCCGGGAAATCGGCTACGAAGAAACTGCCATACACCTCATTGACCTGTGCGAACTGGTTCATGTCGGTCAAAAAGATGGTGGTCTTGATCACATGACTAAAGTTCATGCCGGCGGCATCCAAAATAGCTTGCAGGTTCAACATTACCTGGCGAGTTTCGGTAGCGATATCTTTATTGTTGAGTTGGCCGGTCACAGGATCAAGACCGATCTGACCGGAGATGAACAATTCATCGCCTTTTAAGATAGCCTGATTATAAGGCCCAATAGGGGCCGGAGCCTTGGTAGTATTGATGATAGTCTTAGGCATATGCGATTTTTAAAGGGAGTTTTAGGGAGCAGCGTTATTTGATAGGCGAATTTAGGTTTATACGCTTTCTTTGCAAAAAAAGACACGATGCGTATTGCCGTGGTCGCTACCGAAGCGCAGCAACAAGAATGGATGACCCAGGCTATAAGCGATACCCTATCGATCGTATGGCTTCGGGAATCCGCTGTGGTAGAGGGGGCCGAAGCCTACATCAACTTACGGGCCGAAGAGGAGTGGCTGCAAGAACCCCTGCCGGATTATCTTCCCCCACTAGTGATTGTAAACGCCGTAGTATCCGCTGGCACAGACTGGCCCCGCCATTTTATTCGTATCAATGGCTGGCCCGGATTCCTGAAGGGCGCTTTGCTCGAAGCGGCCGGCGCAGATGCGTTGCAACAGCAAGCAGCGACACAACTATTTCAGTCCTGCGGACGCCAGGTAGAATGGGTCAATGACCAACCTGGATTTGTAGGTGCGCGGGTCGTAAGTGCGATTATCAATGAAGCCTACTTGACCTTGCAAGAAAAAGTGAGCACTAAAGCAGATATAGATACTGCCATGAAGCTGGGTACAAATTATCCCATGGGTCCTTTTGCCTGGGCCTCTGCGATCGGCATAAAAAATGTATACCGGCTATTGAACAAATTAGCCGCTGAACAACCCCGTTACACGCCGGCCTTACTACTAAAACAGGAGGCCGAACAATAATGGCCCTGTTGCTCCATATAGATACGGCACTAGAGGTGGCTTCTATTGCGATTTCTCTCGATGAGCAATGTGTCGATGCCAACAGTAACTCCATTCAAAATGACCATGCGGCTTGGCTACACACGGCGATCGACGAATTATTGAAAAGAAATAATTACGGTATGCACGATCTGGATGCCGTTTCTGTGACGATCGGACCAGGATCATATACCGGACTTCGCGTAGGACTCTCCACCGCCAAGGGAATTTGCTACGCACTACAAAAGCCATTACTTACCCTATCGAGTTTACAATTATTGGCATCCGTTGTTTTGCCTCCATCATTTAATTCAGCTGGCGCTACAAGCGCTGCACTTGACACGTTCTCTTCGAACGTAACAACAATGGCGGAACCCGAAGCAGCAGCTGAGAGAACCATGCTAATTTGTCCGATGATCGATGCCAGAAGAATGGAAGTTTATTATGCTCTCTACGATCAAACCCTTAGTGAGCTTTCGGCACCGGCCGCCCTCATTCTAGATGAAAATAGTTTTGCCGACACACTAGATAGAAAAAAAATTATTTTCTGTGGCAACGGAGTAAATAAGTTTAAGAAAGTATGCCATCACCCACAGGCCGTTTTTAGCGACACGATCGCCGGAGCTCGCGAAAT
>CANGTM010000019.1 GCA_947456825.1 Chitinophagaceae bacterium | reverse complement strand
TATGGTCGCTACGATATAAAATGTCTGTCGTTGCAAACCCTAAAGGAGGGGCATTCGTTCTCTATTTTGGAATTCAATGGCTGCGGTGCCGAACCCAACCATATCTATGACGCGGGTCTATCCATTTGGCAAGCCTATCGCATTCTTCTTCATCATTGGAGGGTTCTGTACCGGATCAGCGCTCATAATCATCGTAACGGACATCACTATTGGTCTTTTTTGCGTGGCTGGCGTTTTCTTCGAGGAGCACGCCGGCATTTTGCCTTACTAGAGGCCATCGACTGATCGGCTTGCTTATATTTACACCATGAATTTTGCACGGGTTTTCTTTGTGGGCTTACTGGTTAGTTTTTTGGGTTCACTTCCCTTGGGCACGCTGAATATTGCCGCCATGCAGATCGCCATTGGCCAGGGCATACGGGCGGCCATGTTATTTTCGTTGGGTTCGCTACTGGCAGAAATGATCTATGTGCGCCTTTCGCTGGTTGCCATGGACTGGGTGCTGAAGCAAAAGCTGTTACTGCGCATACTGGACTGGCTAACGGTACTTATTGTAAGCGCACTTGCGCTGTCTAGCTTCTATACCGCTTCACAAGCCGAGCCGGCCCCCAACCCGGTGCTGGGAGTCTCGTTACCTAAAGTGATGTTGGGTTTTATGATGAGCGCACTTAATCCGGTACAAATTCCGTTTTGGTTTGGCTGGAGTGCCGTCTTGTTCTCGCGAAAGGTGCTCATGCCCGACCCTTCGCAGTATTATTTCTATATTCTGGGAATTGGATGCGGTACTTTCTTGGGAAACTGTGTATTTATTTTCGGCGGCCAATATGTAGCCTACCGGATCGAGAACAATCAACAAACGTTGAACTGGGTCATAGGAGGTGTATTTGCTTTTACGGCATTATTGCAACTCTATCGGATCTTGCGAAAAAAAGATACGTTGCAGCAGATACACGAAAAAACGAATCGCTGAATGAGCGTATACTCAAACCGTACGGGTCCAATTATCCCGATCGTCGGGACTGAACTTCCAGGGGGCAAAATTATTTTCCACGTTGCTAAAGAGGGCTGCCCACTCGGCGGGAGTGCGGCTTTCTTCCATTACCAGATTACGGCGTAATTGTAAGATAATATCCAGTGGATTGATGCTGACCGGACAAGCCTCTACACAGGCGTTGCAGGTAGTACAAGCCATCAGCTCCTCGGTGCTGATATACGTGTGCAGCAGCGACCTTTCATCTTCTTGAACAGCGCCTTTTAGGTCGAGCTGGCGGCCGACCTCTTCTAGTCGATCACGGGTATCCATCATGATCTTTCGCGGAGAGAGCAGCTTTCCTGTTTGCTGGGCCGGACAAGCGGCCGAACATCGTCCACACTCTGTACAACTGTAGGCGTCCATTAAATTTTTCCAGCTCAGGTCCATTACATCGCGGGCACCAAAACGTTGGGGTGGGGCCACTGCATCGGTAGGGGCTAATTCGGGTTGCATGGCATAGAGGACCTCTTGCTGTATGGAGGGCATATTCTCCATTTTTCCGGAGGGCTGCAAGCGTGCGTAATAGGAGTTGGGAAAGGCAAGTACGATGTGCAGGTGCTTGGAGTAGGGGAGGTAATTTAAAAAAACAAAGATCCCTACAATGTGCAGCCACCAGCTGGCTCTCTCTACTACGATCAATGTTTGATCGGATAGCGATTGCAAACTATCGTGCAGCAGCGAAGAGATCATAAAATTTCCGGTAAGATGATCGGCGTAGTGGCCAACTGCCCTTTGTTGCAGTAAGGTGTCGCTGGCATTCATCAACAGAAAAAGACTCATCAGTACGATCTCTGTAACCAAGATCAGGTTGGCGTCCGTTCGGGGCCAGCCCTTCAGGTCGCCACTGGTAAATCGTTTGATGGATAGCCAATTTCTTCTGATCAAAAAAATAACGCATGCAATTACCACCAATAGTGCTAAAATCTCGAAGCTGTTGATCAGGTATGGATAGAGTGAGGGGATAAGAGGAAATAAGATGCGGTGCGATCCGGTCAGACCATCGATGATGATCTCGACGATCTCTATGTTGATGATGATAAAGCCGGCATACACCCACAAGTGCAAGATGGCCACCAGCGGATTGTGAAACATCTTTTGCTGTCCCAATGCCAACAGCAACATATTCTTAAAGCGCTTGGCCGGTTGATCGTTGATCGTTTCTTTACGTCCCAGCAAGATATTGCGTCGTATGGTAGCCGCCTTTTTACTAAATAAGACTACAGCTACCGTAGTAATAACAAAAAAGGCAAGGGGTTCAATAAAAGACATCTCGCAACAATTGAAATGCTAAATTATGACAAATACGATCAGAAATAGAACGGATGCACCTTCCATCTTCCTCTTGAGTAAGAAAGGGCAGGGGCGGGAAATTTAAATGCATTTAAAAAGGTAAACAGTACTCGAACGGCTTTCTTGTTGGTTTTGATCTGGCTCCAATCAATATCGGGAGATAGATACCATTGTCGCACCCGGGCAATGTCCCTTCGGTCGAATGAGATAGCGCCGTTGGCATCGGTGGCTATATTTTCGCGGCCACCAAAAAGGCCCTCTGCGCCAAGGCCGACCGCTATGGCGAGCCATGGTGGAAGTCGATGGCCTTTAAAGAAAGGGGCCAGCCGAACACTGGCCCAGTAGGTCTGTCCGTTGTAGTCTTTTAGCATTCGCTCGCTCCAGCCGGTGCCAAAAAGCCGATCGCTTCTCTGGTTAAGCAGCGGATCGTCATAGATTTTTCGATGAAAAGAGAATTTAAGGTGAATGCGCTGTTCTTCCCAGGCCAATGCTTGCGCAATATAGGTGCCGCTGCCCAGCAAATTAGTGCCAAAATCTCCCCAGCTCCAGCCCCAATCCGCACTGTATCCATCTAGGATCTCAATGGCCGTCTGATAAACGGCCCCGCTAAGCCCTCCGATCCAGATGCGTGATTTTTTATTGAGTCCTGCCCACTTCCAAAGGTCTGTGCTGGCACTGCTTTGAATGTAGGCGCTGTACAGATGTCCGAACTTGTCCATCTGCTTCCACTCCTTAAGATCGTTGAAGGTGTGAAAGGCAGAACGGGGGTAATTGAGATACCAAGAACGATAGAGCGCGATCATGGTTCCTCCGTATCCGCCGACATTGGCCGCAGCTACCAACGTCTTTCGTGTTCTGTAGTTTTTTTGTAGCTGAATACTGTCTTGACCCCGGATTGGGATCTCCGCAAAAAGGAAGAGCAACAGTAAGATAGATAACCGGTACATTTTGTACAAAGCTACAAGTAAGCCATCAACCAAAGAGCGCATAAAATTGGTAACTTTCCGGCTTCAAAATAATGCTCAAATGAACGAAGCTATTGCAAAGAGGGTCAATGCCTGGTTACAGGGATCTTTCGATGTCGCCACTAAAGAGGAGATCGCTCGCATGCAGCAACAGGATCCGCAAGAACTTGCCGATGCATTCTATCGCGACCTGGAGTTCGGGACCGGGGGGCTTAGGGGTTTGATGGGAGTTGGCACCAATCGAATGAACAAGTACACCGTTGGTATGGCCACTCAGGGTTTTTCGAATTACCTCAATGCCTGTTTTCCTTCCGGCGTATCGGTAGCCATAGCACATGACAGTCGTAATAACAGTCGTTTTTTCGCAGAGACCACGGCTCATGTATTTGCCGCCAATGGTATTCGAGTTTATTTGTTCGAAGCACTTCGCCCCACGCCGGAGCTTTCTTTTGCGATACGGTCGCTGGGTTGCCAGGGAGGTGTGGTTTGTACCGCCTCTCATAACCCGAAGGAGTATAATGGATACAAGGCCTATTGGAGCGATGGGTCGCAACTGGTGTCTCCCCATGATAAAAATGTAATAGCTGAGGTCGAGAAGATACAGTCGGTAGAGGAAGTGCGCTGGTCAGGAGGTCAACATCTGATAACACCGCTCGGCAAAGAAATGGATGCTCGCTACATAGAGATGGTGGCCGGGTTGAGCATTTTTCCCGAGGTCATTCGTGCTCATAAAGACATGACCATTGTTTACACGCCTATCCATGGTACCGGTATAACACTGGTGCCCGATGTGCTGAGACGCTTTGGTTTTGAAAATATACAGGTAGTGGCCGAACAAGCTACGCCCGATGGAGATTTTCCAACGGTTTCTTATCCTAATCCCGAAGAGAGCGAGGCCATGAGTTATGGACTTAGGTTGGCCGAAAAGTTAGATGCTGAAATTTTATGTGGTACCGATCCTGATGCTGACCGTTTGGCCATAGGGGTCAAAAACGACAAAGGTCAATGGGTATTGATGAATGGCAATCAAACGGCCGTGTTGGCCTTTAACTACCTGCTCGAGGCTCGCCAGGCCAAGGGAATTGCCACATCTAGCGATATGGTAGTGACCACTATTGTCACTACTTCCATGATAGATGCCATAGCCGCTCATTATGGTGTTAATTGTTACCGCGTGCTTACCGGGTTTAAATGGATCGCCGATCTGATCCGTAAAAAAGAGGCCACCGAAAATTATATCATTGGAGGTGAAGAAAGTTTCGGACTTATGATCGGTGATCAGGTGCGTGACAAGGATGGGGTGAGTGCAGTGGCACTACTTTGCGAAATGGCCGCTTACGAAAAACACAAAGGACGCTCTCTCTATCAAAAAATGATAGATCTGTATGTGCAATTTGGTTGTTATCAAGAACACCTCCTCTCCATTACAAAAAAAGGAATGGACGGTCAGCAACAAATTGCCGCCATGATGGATCGTTTTAGAAAACAGCCACCGCTCACAATAAATGGTTCGCCGGTGGTGTCGCTGCTCGATTTTGAAGCAGGGATAAGTAAGGATCTCAAAACAGGGATCCAGACCGCCATTGAACTTCCCCGCTCTAATGTGCTTCAGTTCTTGCTCGAAGATGGCAGCATGATCTCTGCCAGGCGCAGTGGAACTGAGCCCAAGATCAAGTTTTATTTTAGTGTGCATGCTCCTTTGCCCACAGCTGAGCAGTACGATGAGGTGTCTGCGCAGCTAACCGACCGTATAAATGGCATTGTCGCCGATCTTTCATTATGAGACCCACCATAGATACCTATCGTCACCAGGGTCTGCGGAAAAAGCTGGTCGATAACCTTCGGGCCAAAGGCATATCCGATGAATCGGTCTTACAGGCCATCGGTGATGTACCCCGCCACTTTTTTTTGGATTCTGCCTTCGATGAGATCGCTTACGAAGACCGGGCTTTTCCCATAGGTCAGGGACAAACCATCTCTCATCCCTACACAGTGGCGTATCAGTCTCAACTGTTGGGTGCAAACCGTTTCGATAAAGTGCTCGAGGTAGGAACTGGCAGTGCTTATCAGGCTACTGTCTTGGCAAGGATGGGAGCGTTGGTCTACACTATCGAAAGGCAAAAGGCGCTTTTTGATAGCAACCGTGGATTTTTGTGGTTGCAAGAGCAACCGGGTATAAAGTACTTTTACGGGGATGGATTTGCAGGACTTCCTACCTATGCGCCTTTTGATAAAATACTGATTACGGCTGCTGCTCCATCGATACCCGATCGTTTGATCGAGCAGCTTCGTCCGGGTGGATGGATGGTAGTTCCGGTAGGAGAGGGCGATATACAACAAATGAAAAAAGTGACCAAGCTGTCGCATGATGCCATATCGGAGGAGATATTCGATAATTTTTCTTTCGTGCCTATGCTTAGTGGTAAGAAGGCTGATTGATTATCATTCCTATCTTTGAGACACAAATCTCTGCCATGCGTCTTGTACCTTTTCTTATTTGTGTCACCCTTACTGTTGGTTTGGTGGTCGCACTCGACAAACCATTGGGAAAAGCTCCCGCTCTTGGAAAGTTCTTGAGTCCTCAAACCGGATTTTGGCAAAATGCCGAACCGTTCGATGCCATTCCCGGCGAAGAGCTCTCTTTTCCCTCGTTAAAAGGAAACGCCGAGGTTTTTTTCGATGAGCGTTTAGTGCCTCATGTTTTTGCCGATAATGAGGAGGATCTCTATTTTGTTCAGGGGTACTTGCATGCTCGTTACCGTCTTTTTCAGATAGATCTCCAGACGCGCGCTGCGGCCGGAAGGGCCAGTGAGCTGGCCGGAACCAAGGCTATCAACTTCGATAAGGAGCAACGTCGCCTGGGCATGGTGTTTGCAGCCGAGAATGCCTTGCGCGAGATCGAGAAAGATCCTTTATCGCGTTCCATCTTCGATGCGTATACGGCCGGTGTCAACGCCTATATCGATCAACTTACAGAAGCCCAACTGCCCATTGAGTATAAACTGATGCAGGCTACGCCAGAGCGTTGGAGCAATTTGCGAACGGCTCTGTTATTAAAGATGATGGCCAAGATGCTTTCATCCGGTACAGAGAATGATCTTTCGAATACCAACGCTAAATCGATCTTTTTGCCTGAGCAGTTAAAAAGACTGTATCCACAGGTACCCGACTCGCTATTACCGATCGTTCCCTCGGGTACCGTCTTTGCTAAGCCAGCGGTCGTACCGGTAGCCCCAGCCTCCGCAGATTCACTTTATTTCAGCCATCGCGATACGATCGAGGTGCATTCACACTATCAACCCGATCCCGACAATGGTAGCAACAACTGGGTGGTGGCCGGTAGTAAAACCAAGAGTGGAGCCCCCATTTTAGCCAACGATCCTCATCTGGAACTTTCCCTTCCTTCCATTTGGTACGAGATGCAGCTGACGACGCCTACCAGTAATGTCTATGGTGTCTCGCTCCCGGGCTCGCCGATGGTGATCATAGGATTCAACGACAGCATTGCCTGGGGTGTAACTAACTCTCAACGGGATGTAAAGGATTACTACGAAATAAAATTTAAAGACGACAGTCGAAAAGAATATTGGTATAACGGTAAATGGGAGCCTACCCGTTTGCGTATCGAGGAGATCAGGGTAAAAGATAGTGCAACTGTCTACGATACGGTCGCCTATACCATTTTTGGTCCGGTCATGTTCGATGGACAGTTTTCGAACGGATATTCCAAGAAGATGAATCTGGCCATTCGCTGGACCGCGCACGATCCCAGTAACGAGGGAATGACTTTCTATAAGTTGAACCGAGCCCGTAATTATGCCGAATACGAAGAGGCGATAAGAACGTTTCAAAGTCCCGGACAAAACTTTGTTTTTGCTTCCAAGTCTGGAGATATCGCTATTTGGCAACAGGGTCGTTTTCCGGCTCGCTGGCCCGGTCAGGGGTTATACGTAATGCCAGGGTGGGATAGTAGTTATAGTTGGCAAGGGTATATTCCCCAACTGGAGAATCCGCATAGTTTGAATCCTGAGAGAGGATTTTTGCAAAGCGCCAACCAGCGCGCCACGGATAGTACCTACCCTTATTTTATTCCCGGAGCTTATATTTCGGCACGCGGTATTCGCATCGAAAAACAACTGGCCGCCATGAACCAGATTACGCCCGAGGATATGATGGCCTTGCACCAAGATTATTTTAATACTTCTGCAGAAGACTTACGTCCCGTGTTGATAAAGAACCTGCGGGCTCAAGATCTTACCTCCTCGGAGAAAAACTATCTCGACCAATTTAGTTCATGGAATTTATTGGCTTCTCCCAACAGTGTCGGACAAACCATCTTTCAGTGCTTTTGGGATTCTTTGCAATCGGCCCTTTACAAGGATGAACTTACCAAAACGGACCCGCTTGCTACCTGGCCAACCGAGCAAACCTCACTCGAGCTGTTGCTCAAAGATTCTGCCTTGGTATTTGCGGACGATGTGCGCACACCGAACATCGAGACCCTGCCTGATATCGTAACGCTGGCTTTCAAACGTGCGTGTGCCGTTCTGGACAGTAAAGCGGCGGAACAAAAAATTGAATGGTCAAAGTATATGAGCCCCTCGGTCTACCATCTATTAAAAGATGCATTGCCGGCCTTTGCCCGCAAAGGGTTGAATGTGGGTGGTTATGGCAATATCGTCAATGCTATCAAGCATAGCCATGGCCCCAGTTGGCGAATGATCGTGCATTTGACGGAAACTACCGAGGCCTGGGGGGTCTATCCAGGCGGGCAGAGTGGTAATCCCGGAAGTCGCTTTTACGATGACTATGTATCTGTATGGGAAAAAGGAGCGTATCATCCGCTGTGGCTAATGCGCCGCGAAGAGAAAAACGATGCGCGCATCAAGGGGGTTATTCAATTTAAAAAATCGTAAACATTTTATATGAAATTCACTATTGCCCTGTTGCTGACTTTTGTAACCGGTCTGGGGCTGGGAACCCTGGGGTTACTGCCTTGGTGGGGTTTTGTTGTCGCCTCTGCCCTTGTAGGGGCTACGGTTCAGCAGACAGCCACCAAAACATTTGCGGCAGGTTTCTTAGGTATGTTCATGGCCTGGGGTGGACTTGCCTGGTGGATCGATTGGCAAAATCAAAGTTTGCTTTCGCAAAAGATTGCGTTGGTGTTTCCCTTGGGAGGTTCAGCAGCGGCCTTGCTCTTTATAACCGGATTGTTGGGAGGATTGCTTTCGGGTATGGCCGCGCTATGTGGTCATTATGCAAGAGCGCGTGTTTCGCACAAGTAATATCAATCTCTTACATTCTTTTATGAGAAGGGTTCCTACGTTTGTTTTTTTGTGCTTTCTCTCCTTTTTTACCAATGCGGCATCTATTCGAGGAGTAGTAACGGATACCGATGGAAAACCCTTGCCGTATGCCTCTATTATTATCGTGGGTACTACCAAAGGTGTCATCGCCAACAGCCAAGGTCGTTACGAGTTGGGGGTGGCGGCCGGCAAATACACCCTTCTTTGTCAGTACGTGGGGTACGCGCAACAAAAGGTTTCGGTATCGGTGCAGCAAGATGACCTTGAGGTCAATTTTGTGATGCAGCGTCAAGAGTTGGTAATGCCCGATGTGATTCTTACAAAAGGAGAAGATCCTGCTTACGAGATCATCAGAAATACCATCGCCAATCAGCAGGACAATTTGGATCGCACGCGCACCTACACGTGCCAGGTATATTCAAAGGGGCAACTTCGGCTCAGATCGTATCCCAAGAAATTTATGGGAGAGAAAGTGGATTTTGAAGATGGGGATTCAAGCCAGCAAAAGATCATCTATTTGTCGGAGACCGTTTCGCGATTTGCCATAGACGGGCCATCGAAACGCAAGGTAGAGGTTGTATCCTCAAAGGTCAGTGGCAGCAGTGATGGTTACGGGCTGGCTGCTCCTGACCAATATAGTATCTATAAGAGTAATGTAATGATATCGACGCGCATCAATCCCCGCGGATTCATCTCGCCACTCGCGGCTAATGCGCTTATTTTTTACCGCTATAAGTTGTTGGGCACCTTTTACGAGAATGGAAAGGCCATCAGTCGAATCGAGGTGACTCCTCGCAGAAAGATGGAACCTCTTTTTAGTGGTCAGATCACCATCGTCGAAGATGATTGGCAATTGTATTCCGTAGATCTGCTCATTACCAAGCAACAGCAAATGGAATTGCTCGATACCCTGCGCCTGGTACAATTGTATCAGCCGGATAGAAGGGGTGACTGGTTGGTCCATAGCCAGGTGTTATATCCTGCTACCAAGAAATTCGGTTTCGATGCCTATGGCAGTTTTGTGAATGTGTACACCGATTATAACACCCGCCCGCAGTATGTTAAAAAGTTCTTTGACCGAACGCTATTGCGTTATGCCGATAGCGCCAATAAACGCGATGAAGCCTACTGGAATGCCATGAGGCCTGTTCCACTTATGCCCGACGAGAAAAAGGATTACGCTACTAAAGACAGCCTGGAGCGTGCACAAAAAGATCCCCGCTACCTTGATTCTCTTAATAAGGTGCGCAATAAGTTCACGTTATCTAAACTGTTTTTACTGGGACAACCTGTGTATGCCAAGGGAGAGGTCAGTTCTCTTTCTCTTAACCCGGTGCTACAGCAACTAAACTTCAACCCGGCCGAAGGGTGGGTAATGCAGCCAGAGTTCAGCTGGAGAAGAGATCTCGATACGACCGACTCGAGGCGTTCGCTGAGTGGTCTTATTGGATTGCGTTACGGATTTGGAAATAGGAGGTTCAATCCCAGGGCCAGTGTTACCTATGCCTTCGGTTCTAAGTTATCTCGATCAATTTCGCTGTCTATTGGCAGACAGGTATTGCAGTTCAATAGTCAAAGCCCCATCGATGAAAGAAACAATACCATCGCATGTTTGTTCTACGAAGAGAATGTGATCAAGACCTATCTCTCCTCGTTTGCCAGGGTGGGTTTTGCATCGGGCATAGGGTCCGGTCTCTCTTTTTCTACAGCACTTCAGTATGCCGATCGTAGTCCGCTGAATAACATCACCGATTTTACGTTGCGTGACAGGCCCGATAAAACGTACTCTCCCAATTATCCAGTTGAGATCACTAGTGAGAACATGACGCCGCACCAGGTCTTTTTGCTCAGCGCCAGCTTGCGCTGGCAGCCAGGAGCGCGTTACATTGAATTGCCGCAGCGCACGATCAACATTGGCGGAAAGTCTCCTGTTTTTGGGTTGCAGCTTACAAAATCCATAAAAGGTATCGCCGGCAGTGATGGCTCTTTTTTAAAGTGGCGCCTCGACGTGACCGATCAGATCAATCTAAAGTTGAAGGGAGTTTTCAGTTACCGCATCGGGTGGGGTGGGTTTATCAATGACAAGCAGGTGCAGCTGCCCGATTTTACTCACTTTAACGCTAACAACTGGCAATTTGGTACCAGCACGCTAAATAGTTTCCAGTTACTACCCATGTACCAGTTAAGCAACACCCGACCGCTATATGGGTTGGCGCATGCGGAATATAACCTCAAAGGTTTCATTACAAATAAGATCCCCGGCATTAAAAAGCTTAACCTTTACCTGTTGACCGGACTCAATACCTGTTATGTGAACGAGAACCTGCGTTATTTTGAATGGTTCGTTGGTGTAGACAATCTTCTCAAGGTATTCAGGGTTGACTATATTTTTTCGTACCTGCCCGGCCGCCCAATGCAAACGGCACTTCGGTTGGGTGTTACCGGCCGCCTGATCAGATAAGCCCTGTGTTTGTATCTTTGCGTTGCTTTAGGATTTTGCCCAACCTGCCATTGGGGTTCAAAGCGAACTAAAATTCGAGTCATGAAGGCCTTACACAACCGCATCTCCCGCAAGGAGCTCAAAGAGCGTATTGCGAACGATCCAACGCCACGAACCACCGTTTCGTTCTACCATTATTTTTTAATTGAAGATCCGGTCGAATTCCGCAATGGTCTCTATAAGATGTTTGAACCCGTGGGTGTGCTGGGTAGGATCTATGTTGCCCGCGAGGGAATCAATGCCCAAGTCAGTTTACCGACCCATCAATTCGAGCTTTTTCGCCAAACCTTATATGCGATTGATCCGCTGAATGGAATACGACTTAACACAGCAGTCGATGATCGAGCCCCTTCTTTTTTTGTGCTCGATATCAAAGTTCGTGATAAGATCGTGGCCGACGGTATCACCGACCCTGATTTCGACATGCAACGAAAGGGGCGTTACGCCACCGCGGAGCAGTTCAATGCCATGGCCAAAGATCCCGACACAATCATCATAGACATGCGTAATTACTACGAGTATGAGGTAGGACATTTTCGAGACGCCATCGAAGTGCCTTCGGATACTTTTCGCCAGCAACTGCCTATGGCCGCCGATCTGATGAAAGAAAAAAAAGAAGCTACGATCTTGATGTACTGTACCGGCGGAATTCGTTGCGAGAAGGCCTCGGCGTATATGCTCCACAAGGGTTTCAAAAATGTATTTCACCTAGAGGGGGGCATTATCAACTACGCCCGCGAGGTTAAGGAGAAGCAACTAGATAATTTATTTATTGGAAAGAATTTTGTCTTCGATGATCGTCTCTCGGAACGCATAACTGACGATGTGATCGCTCACTGTCATCAGTGTGGAGCCCCTGCCGACACCCACACTAATTGTGCGAACGAAGGTTGCCACCTGCTGTTTATTCAATGCCGAAGTTGTGCCGAAGAAATGCAAGGGTGTTGTACACCTGCCTGTAAGGAAACGCTTTCTTTACCGGAGGAAGAAAGAAAAATGCTTCGTAAGGGAGTAGATAAAGGGCAGCATATTTTTAATAAGTCCAGAAGCCGATTACCACTGCTACAAAAGAAAGAATCATCATAGAAAAAGTCAACGTTAGGTAGACCGCTACTAAGAGAGCTGTATTTTCATTAGGAGGGCAATGTCTTCAGCGCTTCGCAAACGCGGGTAAAGAGCTCCTCATTAGAAACAGGGGAGGGAATAAAAGGTTTGCCTATCACTTTTTCATATAGTTCTATGTACCGCTTGGAGATGGTATTGACCCACTCATCTGTCATGAGGGGCACCACTTGACCCTCTTTTCCCATAAAATCGTTGGCAATAAGCCATTCGCGTACGAATTCTTTGCTGAGTTGCGGTTGTCTTTCGCCTTTTTGCTGCCGCTCTTGGAATCCATCCAAGAAAAAATATCTCGAGCTATCAGGCGTATGTACCTCATCCATCAAGTAGATCGTATCGCCGATCTTGCCAAATTCATATTTGGTATCGACCAGTATTAGTCCTTGTTGTCGGGCTATTGTTTTTCCGCGCTCAAATAAGCGAAGCGCATAATCGGTCAATTGTTGCCATTCATCTGCACTGGCCAGCCCTTGGGCAATGATCTCTGCCTGGCTGATGTCCTCATCATGTCCCTCTGCGGCCTTGGTACTGGGTGTAATGATGGGTGTCTCGAAGGCATCGTTCTCTTGCAAGCCTTCGGGCAGGGGTACTCCGCAGAGCATTCTTTTTCCAGCCGAATAGGTTCTCCAGGCATGGCCTGTCAGGTGGCCTCTGACTACCATTTCAATTTTAAAGGGCTCGCATCGTTTTCCGACCGAGGCATTAGGAGCCGGGGTTGAAACCAGCCAGTTCGGGCAAATGTCGCGGGTGGCCTCGAGCATATAGGCCGCAATTTGATTCAGGACCTGCCCTTTAAAAGGGATGGGACGGGGCAATATCACATCAAAGGCTGAGATCCGGTCCGAGGCGACCATCACCAGCCAATTTTCGCCAATGCTGTACACATCTCTGACCTTACCACTGTAGAAGCCAGTTTGACCGGGAAAAGCAAAGGGTGCCATGGTTCGAAAATAAGGGTTTGAGCTCGTTGAAAGCCCATCGTTTCTCGTTAAAAATTAAATTTTTACAATAGCGCGACATATTGTAATTTTCCATTCTATTCAAAACCAAAATTCCCAATTATGAGAAAAAGCTACCTCTATTTAGCTTCTTCGCTTACGGCCCTCCTTTTTGTGTTTTCCGCTTATGCTCAGACAGTTACGTTAAAAGGAACTGTTCGTAACAGCGATTCAAAAGAGGCTGTGCCTGCCGTATCGGTTGCCGTTAAGGGGACCTCGCAGGGTACTTATACCAACGCTGATGGGGTCTTCTCGATCAGCGTGTCGAAATTACCTGCCGTGCTTGTGTTTACTTCAATTGGCTATCTGGATGCCGAGGTTACCGTATCGAATGCGGCCCAGGCGCTGGTGGTTGACTTTAAGGTAAACAATGCTTTGGGTCAGGAAGTAGTGGTGGCCGCTACCCGTACCCCCACGCGTCTGTTGGAGTCTCCCGTCACAGTTGAGCGTCTCAGCAATACCGCTCTTCGCAACGCGGCTGCTCCCAACTTTTACGAGGCCTTGGGTAACCTTAAAGGGGTGGATGTTCACACCGCTTCTCTTACCTTCCGTACGGTCACTACCCGCGGATTCGTGAGCAGTGGTAACACTCGTTTGAACCAATTGATGGACGGAATGGATAACCAGGCACCCGGTCTGAACTTTGCCGTTGGTAGCATGGTAGGCCCCTCTGACCTGGATGTAGAAAGTGTTGAGGTGCTCTCCGGAGCTTCATCTGCTCTTTACGGTTCCGGTGGTATGAATGGTACCGTTCTTATCAATACAAAGAATCCTTTCAAATATCAAGGCCTCAGCTATAACATCAAGCAGGGTATGATGCACGTTGATCAAAAGCAACGTACCGCATCACCTTTCTATGATTGGTCGTTCCGTTGGGCCAAAGCGTATAAAAATAAGTTGGCTATCAAATTGGCCGCCTCTATGGTAAAAGGCTCTGACTGGGAAGCCGAGGATTATCGCAATAAATCACAGATCGGTATTTTGAGTGCCGTGGCTCCCGGTAATCGCAGCAGCGATCCCGGTTTCAATGGTATCAATAACTATGGTGATGAGACCGCTGCCAACATGAACGCCTTTGCCTTTTTTGTACAGAATTCTACCCGTAGTGGTATTCTGGCCGCAACTGGTGGAATGCTTGATGTAGTGGCCGCGGCTAATAATTATTTTACCGCTATCGGTAATCCCATGTATCCCTCTAACGCGCAGATCGGCGGATTTTTGGGTTTGTTTCCTGCTCCTTTGCAGCCTACCATCCAAAACATGATGCCTTTCTATATCGGTCTTCGCAATAATTACTTTGGCGGGGCAACCGTCAGCCGTACCGGTTACGAGGAGCAACAATTGGTCGACTACGGAACACTCAACGTGCGTGTGAATGGCGGAATTCATTACAAGTTTACCGACAACTTGGAGTTGTCTTTCAATAGCTACATTGGTTTTGGTACTACCGTTTATACCGGTGCCGATCGTTATTCTCTCCGTAACCTCAGCATGGGTCAGCACAAATTGGAACTGCGTCATAAGAATTGGTTCGTTCGTGCTTACACCACGCAAGAAAATGCAGGTGAATCATACAACGCCAGCGCGGTGGGTGCCTTCTTGAATGAAACTGCTCGTCCGAGCTCACAGTGGTTTCCTCAATATATTGGAACCTTCTCCGAGGGTAAGCGTTTGAATCAGGGGCTTGCCAGTGATTTTCAATTGCACCAAGCCGCTCGTACCTCTGCTGATGCCACCCGTTTAGTTCCTGGTACCAAAGCATACGCTGATGCCATGAATCAGATCAAGAGAACTCCCATTAGCAAGGGTGGAGCCCTCTTCTTAGATAAGACAGATCTGTGGAGCGCAGAGACGCAATTCAATATCTCTGATATGGCCGGTTTCTCCGACAAAATAGAGATGATGGTCGGTACTAACTGGAAGCAGTTCGTGCTTAACTCTCAAGGTACTCTCTTTGCCGATACGACTCAGTTGATCCGCATCAATGAATATGGCGGATACATGCAGTTGAAGAAGAAATTCTTTGATGATGGACTGACCCTCTCTGCTTCGGGTCGCTATGATAAGCAAACTAATTTCAAAGGTCGTTTTACGCCCCGTTTGTCTGCTGTAATCAAAGTAGCTAAGGAGAACTTCCTCCGTCTTTCTTATCAAACGTCTTATCGTTTTCCCACCAACCAGAATCAGTATATCAGCTTAGTGACCGGTTCTGGGGTACTGATGGGCTGTCTGCCCCAGTTCCAGGATTATTATAGACTAAATTCAACGCGTCCCGGATATACGGCTGCCAGTGTACTGGCTTATCGCTCCGGATCGTTGGGAGACTCTTCTCGTCTCGTGAGAGCCAAGTATCAAGAGGTAAAGCCAGAGACCGTAAAATCATACGAGTTGGGCTACAAAGGGGTCATTGGCAAGAAATTGCTGATCGATGGTTATGTGTACTACAGCCGCTATCAAGACTTCTTGGTGGGTGTGGCCCTGGTGCAGTCTCGTACCGGTGCTAACTCTGATCTTTATTCACCTTTTAGCAGTACCAACCTGTCTTATGTTCAGAACTCTGCCGATGTGGTCACTACCACGGGTTGGGGTGTTGGATTCGAATACCAGTGGATCAAGCGCTATGTGCTTTACGGAAACGTATTCTCTGACAGACTTAGCGACGTTGACCCTACCGTAGTTACTTACTTTAACGCACCCCGCTACCGGACCAACATTGGACTTCGTAACGATAATGTATACAAGAATTTTGGATTCAATGTCGTTTACAAGTGGCAAGATCGTAACTACTACGAAGGTACTTTCGTTACCGGCACACTGCCTGCTTTTGGCTGGTGGGATGCGCAGGTTACCTATCGTCCTGCCAAGAACCCCAAGAGTACATTCCGTGTTGGCGGTACCAACATAGCCAACAATTACCAGCGCACTGGTTTCGGAAGCCCTGCCGTGGGTGGTCTGTACTATGTGAGCTATGGCTACAATTTGTTCTAATAGCGTCGGCCTAAAGGGCCAACTGAAATATATCGGGTAATAAGTATAAGGCCCTGCCAATTGGCGGGGCCTTTCTTTTTAGGACCTTTTAAGCTTAGATAGAGGCTTAAGGAGATGGGTCTTTTTTCTATAACAGTCCATAGTTTACCAACGGAATTCGCTGCAACTGACAGATCGGTTATTTAAGTGGGCAGTTTCTTTCTCCGATCTTAAATCCGTTATGATAGATCTCGAGACGATAGTTTCCTTTATTATATTGCCCAGCTCTTACGGGAAACTCAACTTTCTGTCTTGTTCCTTTTTCATAGTTGACCGGAATAAGGGCGGTGTACGACCTGTCACCATCTTCGCGGGTGGGTAGTACAAACCCTTTTTCGGTGATCACCTTGCCGGCAGGGTCTGTTACAATAAGATACATATCGGCCGGACCCGATGGTGCAATGCGATTTTCGACATCAAATCTTACCAGTAGTTTATCTACTCGCTTGGCAGTAGCAGTAATTTTTTCCTTTCCGCTGGGTCTTACATCTATTGAGGAGATTTGAATGGAAGAGGCCGAAAAAGTAGAGCCAATGTCTACCGTCTTAGAGAGAGCGGCATTTTGCGCTGCGCTTTTTGATAAGTCTTGTTCCAGCCCCTGTTTTTCTCCTTGCAAAGTGGTATTCGCTTCGGTAAGCTCCAGGTTTTCTTGCTTTAAAATAGCGATCTGGTTTTCGAGAGCGGCGATCTTTCCATTTAGATCGCTGACCATACTGCGAGCTTGCTCCAAAGAGGACCGCGTGGCATTTCGATCATTGAGTATTTTTTTGATAGCGACTTTTTGCGCATCAATATCGCGCTGCTGCTCAGAGACCTGGTTGGAAAGAGTAGTGTTGCTGTTGGTCACGGAATCGAGACGTACAATAGCCTGCTCAAACTCCTTTTGAATGGCCGCTTTGTCCGCATCGAGGTTCTCGATCTGGGCGGCCTGCAGGTCTATGGTCTCTTTAGTTTGGCTTTTATCCCAGAGCAGATAGCCCCAGGTACCAATTAGTGCGATCAACAAAACAATAATGATGTTGTCCTTTTTTTTGAGGGCGGCCGACTGCTGATTTTCGTCGGGGCGACCCTGTACGGGCGTATTCATAACGTATAATTTTAGGGTAAAAGAGAAAGTGGGTATGTGCAATTTAACGAATGCGCCGTGCGACAGTGTGAAATTATTCTTAAAGTAAACCCTGATCCTGATCAACGATCTGCTGATAGATTTTTGAATCGTTGTATATTAGTGCTTTATGAGTGCTGCTGCCATCATAGCCGATTGGAAAAAAGGAAAGTACAAACCCGTTTATTGGATCGAGGGGGAAGAAGACTACTATATAGATCAGGTATTGAACTATGCAGAGCAGCGCTTGCTCTCCGAGTCGGAGGCTTCTTTTAATTTAAGTGTATTCTACGGGCGGGATGCGTCCTGGCCCGATGTGATCAATGCTTGTAAGCGTTACCCCATGTTCGCCGAAAGACAGGTAGTGCTGATCAAAGAAGCACAGCATATGCGAGATATCGATAAGCTGGAGTCGTATCTGGAACAGCCGCTTGACTCTACGGTGCTGGTCATCGGCTATAAGGAGAAGAAGCTGGATAGCCGGCGTAAGTTCGCCAAGCTCATCAAAGAAAAGGGCGTTTTGGTCACAACTAAAAGACTTTATGAGCAGGACCTCCGCTCTTTCGCAGAATCGCTGGTAAACGAAAAGGGGTTGTCCATTCAACCCATGGCGTTGAGCTTGCTGGTCGACCATATTGGTTCAGATATGCAGCGAATCGAGAATGAGCTTGAGAAGTTAGCTGTTAATTTGGGTGAGCGAAAATCTATCACGGCCGATGATGTGGAAAGGTATGTAGGCATCAGTAAAGAATACAATGTCTTTGAACTTCAAACTGCGCTGGCCAAAAAAGATACGGCTCGTTGTCTGCGTATCATCAGTTATTTCGAGGGTAACCCCAAGGCGGGGCCCATTCAACTGATATTGCCCTCGTTGTATGGATTTTTCTCAAAGGTGTTTATGCTCTATGGTGTAAGTGGTGGCGACGAAAAGACGATTGCGGCTACGTTGGGAGTGCCTCCTTTTTTCTTGAAGGATTATAAGGCGGCCGCTCGCAATTTTGATTATACGGCTACGGAAAAGGTGCTGCTCTTGCTGCATCACTATAATCTTAGGTCAGTGGGTATCGGCACGGCGGGAGCCTCCGATGCCTCGCTTCTCAGGGAATTGATCATGAAAATTTTATTATAGTACTTTAGTGCAACGGTATTAAACCCTCTTAATCTTTCTTATGCGTAGCAACTTTTTATGGATCGTCTGTCTGGCCTTTTTGCTGGCTGGTTGTCTGGATAACACCCAAGAGATTACACTAAATGAAAACGGGGGAGGGGTATTTGCCTCCTCTACCGATATGGGTGATCTGCTGGGCCTGGCCCGTCAAATGGGAGCGGCGCAAAATTTAGCCGAACTGGACAACCGAAAAATGGACACGGTCATCTCTTTAGCTAGTGCTGCCGATAGTTTGGACGGGCTCTCGATAGAGGAAAAGACGTTAGTAGCCCGGGCGAGTCTCTCTATCATTATGAATAGTAGTGCCGATCAAATGAAGACTGGAATTCGTATGCCTTTCGATAATTATGGGCAGGCTGCGCTTGTTCAGCCCTTATCCGGAAAATTATTGGGCGATGCGGCCCGTCGTCAATTGGGTGATAAGCTGCCTACGGGAGGTCGACAAATGCCCTCACCGAGTAGTTTTGAGGACTACTACGACCTTTCGATCTCCTCCGGAAGTATCAAGCGCACGCTCAACAAAGAGCGATATGCTCGTGCCGAGAGCGACGAGTTCTTAAAGGCCATGCGTGAGCTTTCCGGTATGGGCCTATCTATGAAATCTACTTATGTGATCAATCTGCCTCGTCCGGCCACCAAGACGGAAGGAAAGTCGTTAAAATTATCAGCGGATAAAAAGAGGGTCACCCTCAATGTTGATATCGATGATTTTTTTGACGAGCCCGAAAAATTGCAGTACTTGATCGAATTTTAGAGAAGCAGTTGCTGGCTGTTGGCCTTATCGACATGTAGTTGCTCAACGAGTGCGGGCAGGTTCTCGAATTTTTTTTCTGACCGCAGGTGATGATGCACATGTACCGTTAGTAGCTGGTCATAGATGTCTTCGTCAAAGTCAAAGAGATTCACCTCTATGACCCTGTTTTTGCCATCTACGGTGGGTCTGAATCCGATGCTCATCATCCCTTTCAAGGCCCGGTCGTAGTGATGGGGTTGTGCATAGACGGCATAGATGCCATTTCCGGGCACTAACTTTTCAGCGTCCTCTATGCGCAGATTGGCGGTAGGATATCCTATCGTGCGTCCAATTTTATTACCATGTACTACAATGCCACTAAAGAAAAAGGGATAGCCCAATAGGAGATTGGCTTTCTCAATTTCGCTTTGTAGCAAGGCCTCCCTGATGCGGGTAGAGCTGATCGAAATATGCTCCAATACATGCTTGGGGATCTCCTCTAGCCGGTAGCCGTGGTTGGCCGCCATTTTTTCTAACAGTTGAAAATTTCCAGACCGGTCTCTTCCAAACTGATGATCGTACCCGGTAATGATCGTGTGCGGGTTGAATCTTTTGACCAGAAAGTCACTGATGTATTGATCGGCCGTAAGGTTGGCGAACGCATCGGTGAAAGGAACTACCACCACATGGTCGACCGACAGTTCCGATAATAGTTTTAATCGCTCTTCGAGGGTATTTAGTAATCGAATGCCCAAAATTGCCGATGTGACCACTTTACGGGGGTGTGGATGAAAAGTGACGATAACGGACTCTCCACCGACCTCCTGAGCCCTTTCGGTGAGTTTGGCAAGAACTTGCCGGTGTCCGTTGTGAACGCCATCGAAAGTTCCGATCGTGATAACAGCTCGAGTAAAGGCTGGTAGCTTTTCTATGTCGAAATGAACCTTCATGGGCCGCAAAGATAGCTGTCTGTTTTGAGTTGACCGAACGGGCATTAATCAGTAAGTTTGCCTCTCAAACTCATTGCTAACGTTCAGCATGTCACTCTACTCCAAACGCGGCGTATCGGCTCAAAAAGAAGAGGTGCATCAAGCCACCCGGGGGCTTGATCCCGGGTTGTATCCCGATGCTTTTTGTAAGATATATCCAGATTATCTGTCTAACGATAAAGACTGGGTCAACATCATGCATGCCGACGGTGCCGGCACTAAAAGTATTTTGGCCTATTTGTACTGGCGGGAGACAGGAGATCTCTCTGTATGGAAAGGGATCGCCCAAGATGCGATCGTCATGAATCTGGACGATCTGCTCTGTGTGGGGGTTACCTCTCCATTACTTTTTTCTTCTACCATCGATCGTAACAAGCGACTGATCCCTGGCGAAGTGCTAGAGGCGATCATTGAGGGTACCCGATCTTTTTTTGAATTGATGAGTACCCATGGCATCGATATTCATTATCTGGGTGGAGAAACGGCAGATGTGGGCGATCTGGTGAGAACCATTACCGTTAATGGTACCATGATGGCTCGCTGGCCTAATGCAAAGTTGATCACCAATCAAAAGATAGCGCCCGGCGACGTAATCATCGGGCTGGCCAGTTTTGGACAAGCCTCCTATGAGTCTGCTTATAACAGCGGGCTGGCCAGCAATGGACTGACCAGTGCTCGTCATGATAGTCTGCATAAGACCTATGGTGCCCGTTTTCCGGAGTCTTACGATAGCGGACTAGACGAATCAGTCGTCTATATTGGGCCACATCAGCTTAGTGACTTGATAGATATTGGGCATCAGCAGGTGTCGGTAGGTCATTTGTTGTTGAGCCCTACGCGCACCTTTGCTCCGGTGCTTGCTTCCATGATCACCCACCATTTCGATGCCATTCACGGGCTTGTGCACTGCAGCGGTGGCGGCCAGACCAAATGCTTGAAATACCTGCCTGGCCCATTAAAAGTGATCAAGGATAACTTATTTACGCCCCCTCCAGTGTTTGACCTGGTGCAAAAAGCCAGTGGGGCGGATGCCCGTGAAATGTACCAGGTATTTAATATGGGTACCAGAATGGAGATCTATACAAGCGAGGACCAGGCCGAGCGTTTGATGGAATTAGCCCGAAGTTTTGGCGTCGAGGCACAGCTTATCGGACGGGTCGAATCGGCTTCGGGTAAATCGCTCGAGATCTTGGCGGGCTCGCAACGACTTCAATTTTGATCTTTTGCCGTTAAATGATAGTATTTTGCATAAAACCTCTCTATGTCTGACGCTATAATCGATCTTCGACACGTTAACATCTACCAGGGCTCCGGGTTGGTATTGGCCGATGTACATCTGCAGGTCAATAAAGGGGAGTTCGTATACCTGGTAGGAAAGACCGGTACCGGAAAGTCTAGTTTGCTCAAAACTTTATATGGTGAATTGCCATTGGTAGAGGGCGAGGCGACCGTGGCTGGTTTTTCGTTGAAGGGATTAGATTGGAAGAAAGTGCCATATCTGCGTCGTAACCTGGGAGTGGTCTTTCAGGATTTTCAGTTGCTGACCGATAGGAATGTCAATGATAATCTCAAGTTCGTACTGCGTGCTACAGGCTGGACCGATGAGCGGTTAATGAATGAAAAGATAGCGGATGTGCTCGATAAAGTTGGTCTAAAGTCAAAGGGATTCAAGATGCCTTTTGAGCTGAGTGGGGGTGAGCAGCAGCGGGTCGATATTGCGAGAGCCTTGCTTAACTCGCCTAAGTTGATCTTGGCCGATGAACCCACCGGCAATCTCGATCCTGAAACTTCCGACGAGATCATGAAACTATTGTTCCATATCTCTCGCGATTATAACACTACCGTGGTGATGGCTACGCACGATTATATAGTAGTGCAGAAATTCCCTGCCCGCTTGATTCGTACCGAGCAGGGTAAGGTAGTAGACAACGCTACCATAAATATCCAATAAGGGTTTTCGTATTTTTTTGGTTGTCAAAAGTCTCTTGTAGAAGTCTTTTTCGAATCAGTATTTCCTCTTCTCCAAAAGGGCGATGCTGTAGCTGTGTGATCAGGGAGGCAATGCCAGCTGCAGTTTCGGTACTATAACAAGCCTCTTTGAGCGGAGAGTCTCTTAGTGCGTTTGCATTACAGATGCAATGCCTTCCCATAGAGACCGCATGAAGCAGTCTAAGGCTGGTGCCGGAGCTGATCGAAGAGGGGAGTACGTGGGTTTGTGCTTTTTGAATCAGGTCATCTAATTCGGCCTCTCCGGGATCGGCGACCAGGCAGGTGTGCTGATACAAATGTACCAGCTTCTCGATGCGTGCAGACGGGCTTTGTCCCGCAATAACAAAGGGGATATGTACTCTGGAAAAAACTTTGGTGAGTAACCATACAAGTGTCTTCTCTGTCTCTTTTTCGGATAGGTTTCCTTGAAAAAGACAAAAGCTTCCTAACCCTTCCCGGGAACGTACTGTGTCGTAAGGAGAAAAGACCGGCAGCGAAGTGGCCGTGGCTAATCGCAGGTGTTCTTTGTAATAATCGGACTGCCCTTGGTTGACACAAGCATAGATCACAGACGAGGGTAACTGTCTTTTAAAGCGGAGTAGTTTTTTTCGTTCTATCTGCGACCGCATCCACTCCAGCGGATGTCGAGTGGTTTTTGCCCTTTCTTGCAAATAGCGATGTTGCAACTGTTGAATTCTCACCACAATCTTGCGCTGTTCGGAGGCCAGCTTATCTATGAAACCGCAACAGGATAATCCCTCTAGAAGAACTGGATATTGGTCTTGTTGCAATCTTGCCAGTAGTGCAGGATCCAAACGCAAGCGGATGCTCTTGGGTAAGTGAGAAGAACCTCTTTTGACCAGTGGATAAATATGAATTGATTCGCAATAAGGGTTTAATTCGGTTGGATGACGGTCCTCGGGCAAAGAAAAATAGTGAAGGATGATACCGACACCCTCTGCATGCAAGCTCCGAATGCGGTAGAACATGTCTATCGTGCTGCCGCTTGTCAGCGGCCAGGGGGCCGCCGGACATACAATATGAAGCCTTCTTGTTATGCTCACATATTGATATTTTCCATGCCTTCGCCCATCAACCTATTGCTTTTACGTTTGAATAGGTTGGGATCGAATTTTCCAAACCGCCAACCAAAGTTCAATCGCATCAGCTGTGGATCTCTTCGGCGAAAGACATCTTGTACAAATAGGGCAGAGGAGGAAAAGATCTGTTGCCGGCGCGTTCTGAAAATATCATTGATATTCCACGAGATATTCGCCTGCTTTGTTTTTCCGAATTCAAAACGCAGGGCCGCATCCACAAAGTAATTGGCCTTTTGATAGCCTTGTGCAGCGCTGGTTTGACCAAACATACCTCCGCCGAACATACCGCCCATACCACCGCCCCATCTGCCTCCACCGCCTCCGCCACTGCCGCCGGGTGGTAATACCGAACGCGATTGGTATTCGCCGGACAACTGAAGGGTCAGACTTTTCTGGAGCTTAAAGCTATTGTTAAGCTTGATGAAGAAAGAGGCGAACGGATCTATATTGGCCAGCGTGGGGTCAGATAATCTGATAACCGATGTAAAAAGGTTAAAATTAGAGGTCAAGTCCCACCAGGGTCTCATTTTGTTCTTCGACACTAGTTCAAGGCCCGTCACATAGCTGCTATTGGCATTGATGAATGTGTTGATCAACACTTCTTTTCCCGAAGTAGCACTTATCTCTTTGTCTTGATAGCGGGTGATCAGGTTGTCGGTGTGCTTGAAATAGGCCGATGCGATAAAGTTGTCCTTGTTGGTAAAGGTCTTTTGGTAAGACAGTTCTACCGAGCTGGTAAATTCAGGCACGAGGTTGGGATTGCCACGACTAAGATTGAGTGAATCGGAATAATCGGTAAAGGGGTAGAGTTGAAAGAAATTCGGTCTATTGATCTTACGGGTGTAGTTCAATTGTAAATCTTGATTCTTTTTCATTTTCTGGGTCAGGAACACACTTGGAAAAAGGCTGACCGGAAAATCGATACTGAATTGTTGATCAAGGTCGGGTAAGACTCCGTCGTATCGGCTGCTTTCAACTCGGAGTCCTACCTGATAGCCAAAGTTCTTGATCTGGTTCGAGTAGGTGCTATAGGCCGCTAACACATTGTCGTGACTGTTGTAATTGACCGAAAGGGCTGGAACATAGAAAAGAGCACTTCCGTTGACCAGGTAGAAATCATTACGGTTATCTACGTTTCTGAATTGAGCCCTTAATCCGGCTTCCCATTTCGATTTTTCACCCAGCGGGCGTACATAGTCTGTTTGAATCACCAGGTTATCGTTATCTCCCGTACCGTCTTGCTGCTGGGCTGCTGTTCTAAAGTTTGACGAGAGCGGGTTGTCGTAATAGTAGGTGGTGATCTGGTTAAAATTCGTGCTGCTGCTCAGGTTGTAGGTAAGGTCCATCGACCACTCTTCTCCTGCTCTCGGAAATAGATGCTTAAAGCTGGTAGTGATTCCCGTAAAGGCAAATTCACTATTCGAATAGGAATTACGCTCACTGTTCGATTTTTTGGGGTTGCTGAACATCGAATCAATTGAGATGTCTCCGACATTGGTAGGTTTGAACTGTCCGCCACCCTTATTCACGGATACGGAGAAGGTGTTTCTATTGTTGATGAAGTAATCAAGTCCGGCCCTGAAGAACATGAAGTATCCCACACTGATGCTCTCGTCTTCTTGATGCAGCATCGTATTTGGGTTGGTAATAAGGGTGGTTCGGTCGGTGAGTCCGTTACTGATCGACTTTCGCTGGTTAAAGTTGGCACTGGCAAACACATTCAGCTTGTTCTGTCTGATATTGACATCTCCTCCCATTCCTACACGGGCCCTTGAGTCAATATTGCTACGAAAACTACCGCTGTATCCAACTCGCTTGTTCTTCTTTAAAATGATGTTCAGGATGCCTGC
>CANGTM010000018.1 GCA_947456825.1 Chitinophagaceae bacterium | reverse complement strand
GTTGTGCCGGTTTTTTTGGGGGGTGGGGCTTGATTATAAAAGACCTTCTTGGCAGGTGAGTTCGATGAGGCCATGGGCTTAGTATCAAAATCGGAGCTGCTGACTCTTCTTAAAAAAACGATCCCGCCTCCGCAATCTTGACCCTTTTTGGTGTCAACTCCATTGAATTCGTACTTAGAGCTGTAATTTCCTTCGAGATATTCCTCATTGCCTGAACGGCTGTAATCAAGCTGGTAATTCATGATACAGGTTTCGGAGCTGTCTGAAGTTTTTACCTCTACCGTCTTGATCTCTTGAATCGATAGCTTACCCAGTTTTTTATCGAAACTTCCCGTAATGGTGGCCTTTCCATAGAACTGTACATCCAAGTAAGAATAGGTCACGCCAGTCAGTTGCCCCTTTCTTTCTTGAATTTGCAACTCGATCTTGTATTGGCTTTGATCCTTGGTGATAAAGTATCCCTTCCAGATCCCGGTCAATGGCTGGGCTGGCAGCAGTACGCTAGAAAAAATAAGTCCTGTAAAAACAACTAAAAAGCGGTAGGGCATCATGATCCGTACAAAAGTAGGCGAATCAATGAATTTCAGTACTTATGACCCTTTAGACCCTACAATTTTAACAAGCTGTTTATGGGTAACCCAGATTGAACGTAAATCGTTAAATTTGCAAGCCTTGGCTAAAGATATCTTCATGATCAATATTACATTTCCGGATGGTGCCGTTCGTAGTTATGAAAAAGGAACTACTGCGCTTTCCATTGCCCGTTCCATTTCCGAAGGACTGGCCAAAAAAGTACTGGCAGCATCGGTTAATGGCGAGGTCTTCGATGCTCATCGTCCCATAGAAGAAGATGCGCTGTTACGGCTGCTTACCTGGAATGATGCCGAAGCAAAGTCTACTTTTTGGCACTCTACCGCCCATCTTTTGGCGGAAGCGGTTGAAGCACAGTTTCCGGGTGTAAAATTTTGGGTGGGCCCGGCAGTGGAGCAGGGCTTTTATTACGACATGGATCTGGGCGATAAAAAGATGACCGAAGAAGATCTGGCCCAGCTCGAAAAGAAGATGGCGGCACTGGCACAACAAGACAGTCCCTATCAACGAATTGAAATTGGCAAAGAAGAGGCCATCCGCTTTTTTACTGAAAAGGGAGATGAATATAAACTCGACTTGCTGCAAGGACTCAGCGACGGTGAGATCACTTTTTATAAGCAAGGTAATTTTACCGACCTGTGCAGAGGACCCCATATTCCCAGTACCGCTCCCATCAAGGCCATTAAACTTACCAGTGTAGCCGGTGCCTATTGGAAGGGAAATGAAAAAAATAAAATGCTGACCCGTGTTTACGGCATCAGCTTCCCCAACCAAAAAGAACTGGATGCTTATTTACTGATGCTGGAGGAGGCCAAGAAAAGAGATCATCGTAAGCTTGGAAAAGAGCTGGGCATCTACACCATGGATGATGATGTAGGACCTGGTCTTCCGCTTTGGCTGCCGAATGGCACTGTTGTGATAGAGGAATTGGAACAACTTGCCAAAGAGACGGAATCCGCTGCGGGATACAAGCGGGTAGTGACCCCTCATATTGCCAAAGAGAGCATGTACCTTACCAGTGGTCACTTGCCCTATTACGCAGACAGCATGTTTCCTCCAATGGAAATGGACGGAGAGAAGTACTATCTCAAAGCCATGAACTGCCCGCATCACCATAAGATATTTGATGCCGAGCCTAAGAGTTACCGTGAACTTCCTTTTCGTATCGCGGAGTACGGAACCTGCTATCGTTACGAGCAAAGCGGCGAGTTGTTTGGATTGATGCGTGTTCGCTGCCTGCACATGAATGACGCTCATATTTACTGCAGCAAGGAGCAATTCTTTGACGAGTTCAAGGCCGTCAATGAAATGTACCTGAAGTATTTCAAGATCTTTGGCATCGACAAGTATGTGATGCGTCTTAGTTTACACGATCCTGAAAAGCTCGGCCAGAAATATGTAAATGAGCCTGCTCTTTGGCTCGAAACCGAGGCCATGGTCAGAAAAGTGCTGGTCGAGACCAACACCCCTTTTGTAGAAGTGCAAGATGAGGCGGCTTTTTATGGTCCAAAGATCGATGTGCAGATCTGGAGTGCCATTGGCAGAGAGTTTACGTTGGCCACTAACCAGGTCGATTTTAACTCGGGCCTCAAGTTTAAACTCTCTTACACGAATAAAGAGAATACGCCAGAGGTGCCCCTTATCATTCACCGCGCCCCACTGGGAACCCACGAGCGGTTTATTGGTTTTCTGTTAGAGCATTATGCCGGTAAATTCCCACTATGGCTGGCACCCGTGCAGGTTAAGGTCTTACCGATAAGTGATAAGTTCCTTGACTATGCCCACCAGGTTCAGCAACTATTAAAGGATGCCGGCATTCGGGCTGAAACAGACGACAGGGGAGAGAAGATCGGAAAAAAGATCCGCGACACGGAGTTGATGAAGATTCCCTATATGCTGGTAGTGGGCGAAAAGGAGATGAATGAGCAACAAGTCGCGGTTCGCAGGCAGGGTAAGGGCGACCTGGGAACCCAGCCCATAGGCGAGTTCGTTGCCATGGCCAAACAGGAAATAAGCAGCAGAAAATCAGAATAGCGTATTTTAGTAACCTAAATTCAATAAATGGCAGTACAACAAAGACCCGGAGGCGGGTTTAATCGTCCTCCCGGATCAGGCGGCCCCAGACCTGGTGGCCCCGGAGGTTTCAACAAGGGTGGATTCAACAGAGGTCGTTTCGCACCTCGCAAAGAGCCCGAACATCGCATCAATCATCTCATTAGAGTACCACAGGTCAGACTCGTTGGCGATAACGTAGAAGTAGGTATTTATTCCTTACAAGACGCTCTACGACTATCGCAAGAGCAAGGACTCGATCTGGTCGAGATCTCTCCCACGGTGGATCCGCCCGTCTGCAAGATCATAGACTATAACAAATTTTTGTACGATAAGAAGAAGAAAGAAAAAGAGATGAAGGCTAAAAGCAAGGTATCCGAAGTAAAGGAGATCCGCTTTACGCCCAATACGGACGATCATGATTTTGATTTTAAAGCCAAGCATGCCATCGAGTTTCTAAAAGAAGGCAACAAGGTAAAGGCATACGTTCAATTCAAAGGAAGGGCTATCCAGTTTCAGGACCGGGGTCAGCTTCTGTTATTGAAATTTGCGGAACGCCTGGCCGAGATCGGCGTACTTGAAAATTTACCAAAGATGGAAGGCCGCCGGATGCTGGCCATGTTTGCTCCTAAAGGAAAAAAGAAGAGTTGACATCTTCTGGTTCCCTCATTATTTAGCTAAACCCCTGTTTACCATGTTACGATCATCATTGCTTGTCGGCTTATTAGTTCTTGGCACTGTTGTAGTCGCTCAACAGCCACCTTCGCCCACACCTGCTGCCGCTGCTGCAGCAAGACCTACGGACAGTACTCGCAGAGGCCCCGGAGGAGCACCACCCGCAACAGGCCCTAAGGCCTACAAAGATGTGATAACGGCCAAAGCCGTCACCACCAAAGGACTGTTTTGGGTGCACAAGGTCGAAGACCGTTATTTTATTGAAGTACACGATTCGCTGTTATTACGCGATATGTTGGTCGTTAACCGCATTTCAAAAGCACCTGCCGGGCTCCGCGCCGGAGGTAGTTTTTTTGGATATGCAGGCGACCAGATCGGTCAAAATGTAATACGATTCGAGAAGGGACCCAACAACAAGGTATTCCTGCGGACAATCTCTTATGCTGAGTATGCCAAAGATTCCACTTCGCCTATGTTCACCACGGTGAATAACTCGAATATCCAGCCAATCGCCCAGTCATTCGATGTAAAGGCCTTTGGCAAGGATTCCGCTACCGTAGTATTGGATATCACCGATTTTATTTCTGGAGATAATGATGTCTTGCATTTTGGATCTTCGTTAAAGTCTTCGCTTCGTCTGGCCGCACTGCAATCCGACAAATCGTATGTGGTGTCGGTAAAGTCATTCCCCATAAATATAGAGATCAAAGCCATCAAGACCTACTCTCGCGGTGGGGCTCCATCCGGTATGCCCGGTGGACCTTCGATGGGAGGAGGAGCCGGTGGTGGTAACATGACCATGGAGTTGAATAGCTCCATTGTGATCTTACCCAAAGTTCCCATGCAGCCTCGCTACTATGATGCCAGGGTAGGATATTTTGCGGTTGGGTATACCGACTTTGACGCTAACCCACAGGGCGTAAAATCGATTTCGCTCGTCAAAAGATGGAGATTGGAACCAAAGCCAGGCGACCTCGAAAAGTATAAGAAAGGGGAGTTGGTGGAGCCTGCCAAGCCTATTATTTTCTACATCGATCCAGCCACTCCCGAAAAATGGGTAACCTATTTGATGCAAGGTGTGGATGATTGGAAAGGTGCTTTCGAAAAAGCCGGGTTTAAAAATGCCATCATGGCCAAACGTGCCCCCTCTCGTGAAGAGGATAGTACGTGGAGCCTCGACGATGCCCGCAACTCAGCTATCGTATACAAGCCTTCTGATATTCCAAATGCCAGCGGACCCAGCATTTCGGATCCCCGCAGCGGCGAGATCATGGAAAGCCACATCAACTGGTACCACAATGTTATGTCGCTGCTTCGCAACTGGTACATGATCCAGTGCGGACCACTCGATGTCCGTGCCCAGCAAATGACGTTTCCCGACTCACTTATGGGGCAGCTGATCCGCTTTGTCTCTTCACACGAGGTTGGACATACGCTCGGTCTTCGTCATAACTATGGATCCAGCTCTTCTGTACCTGTAGAAAACCTTCGCAACAAGGCTTGGGTCGAGGCCAATGGACATACGCCATCTATCATGGATTATGCCCGCTTCAATTATGTAGCACAACCGGAAGATGGCATTAGCGAGGTAGGCCTTTTCCCTCGCATAGGCGACTACGATAACTGGGCTATCGAATGGGGGTATAAGTTATTTCCCCAATACAAATCGGCCGATGCAGAGCAGGCAATGCTTAATCGTTGGGTGATCGAAAAGTTAAAGGATAACCGTCTTTGGTTCGGTACTGAAACCAATCCTGACGATCCGCGTTCGCAAAGTGAGCAAGTAGGAGATGATCCTATGAAAGGAAGTGCCTACGGTATCAAGAATTTACAACGAATAGTTCCAAACTTATTGCAGTGGACCAAGGAACCAAATGAGGATTTCGAAGGGCTTCGTACCATGTATCAAGAAGTGGTTAGTCAATTCGCTCGCTACAACGGGCATGTAGCTAAATTCGTGGGAGGTATCATGGAGACGCCCAAGACGCAAGAGCAGAGTGGACCGGTTTATGAGTTGGTCAGCAAAGCAAAGCAAAAGGAAGCCGTTGCCTTTTTGAATAAACAATTATTCAATACGCCCACTTGGCTCATCGATCAGCAGATATTCGATCGCACCGGTCAATCGGGGCTCTTTATTATTGGTAATGTGCAAGACAATATGCTCAATCGACTATTGGGGGCCAGAAACCTAAATAAGTTGATCGAAGCAGAAGCTACTGCAGGCACCAAGGCCTACAGCGCTCTTGAATTGATGAGTGATTTAAAGTCAGGTATTTGGGCAGAATTGGCTACCAAAAAGGCCATCGATGCCTACCGTCGTAACCTTCAAAAAACATATGTTAATACGCTGGTTAATTTACTGAATCCACCTGCCGCACCGTCTGCCAGTGCTTTTGGACCCGGCATCACCATCTCCATATCCGGTGGAAGCGCCGATAAATCTGACCTGAAGTCAATCGTAAGGGCTCATTTGCAATCATTGCGCTCGGAGCTGAATGCAGCCCAGGCCCTTTACACCGACCGAATGAGTAAGTATCACTTGCAAGATCTTAGCTTTAGAATCGAAAAAGCATTGAACCCCAAAGACTAATAGCTTTTATCGCTACCTCTTTTAAAGGAGATCCGGTTATCGGGTCTCCTTTTTTATTGCCGTAAAATCGAGGTGACTACCGATAGAACCCTTATCTTTGCAGCCCGTTTTCGAACGGGTCATTGCCTAAAGAGGTTCGACAAAGGTCCCCCCGTGGGGAATGCCTCCAGGGTGTAATAATTAATACTGGGTAATATGCCTAAAGTAAAGACCAATTCGAGTGCCAAAAAGCGCTTTAAAGTGACCGGCACCGGAAAGATCATGCATCAAAAGAGTTTCAAGCGTCACATTCTTACCAAAAAATCAAAAAAACGTAAACGTAACATGCGCCTCGATGGCACGGTAGCCAAATCGCATGTTGATTTCGTAAAGCGCTTGCTGCGATTGAAGTAAGAAAGAATCGAAACTCAAGTATCTAACCATCTAATTTATCTACTATGCCTCGTTCAAAAAATGCCGTGGCCTCTAAAGCCCGCCGCAAAAAAATATTAAAGCAAGCCAAAGGTTTTTATGGCAAACGCAAGAATGTATTAACGGTTGCCAAAAACGTAGTTGAAAAGGGTATGACCTACATGTTCGTGGGTCGTAAGCTCAAGAAAAGAGAATATCGCTCATTGTGGATCGCCCGTATCAACGCGGCCGTTCGTGCCGAAGGTTTGACCTATTCTGAATTTATCAATCGTTTACAGAAAAAAGGGATAGAACTCGATCGTAAAGTACTAGCCGATTTGGCTATGAACAATCCCGAAACCTTTAAGAATCTGGTGGCCTCTGTCAAATAAGAATGGCTGAGAATCCATTAAAATAAAACCTCCCAGTGGGAGGTTTTTTAATGCTATGCCGTTTATAAGGATAGTGGTTACATTATGTCCATAGCCTTGACCAGCGAAGTGGTCTGAAAGGGCAAGATCAACGTCAGCCACTCCCAATGGGCACCGATGGCCCATAACAATGCGGCAGTAGATGCGAAAAAAACGGCCCACCAAATGGCACGGTTCTTTTTAGATGCTTCCATTACGATAAATTTTGTACAAAAATAGTAACCCGCCAGCAAACGCCGAAACCTTTCACCCTAAATACTTTATCGGGTACAGCCCTACGTTCCCGTTTTTCTGATTTTTGGCTTTTTGGGCATCCTTAAAACAGTTTTTACTTATTTTCGTACAATGTGTTTAACAGACACATTAACTCACTCCAATACCAACGATTGTGCCGCTGCTTCAATTTAATATTCGGTATAGTACCCGCCCCGGGCAAACCCTATGGCTTTTGGGTAACATTCCGGAATTAGGTAAAAATAAACCCGAGGCGGCCCTTTGTCTTCAGTACCTCAACCAGGAATTCTGGCAGCTAAACGTCCCTGTTACACTATCCGCCAAAAAAAATAAGATCCAATATCAATACCTTTTAAAAGGGGATGATGGCCAGCTGTTGGCCGAGTGGGGGCGTGACCGCATTATTACTGCGGAGCCATCCCAAGATCTGGTGCTGGTCGATACTTGGAATTATGCGGGCGAATTTGAACATGCCTTTTACACAGCGCCCTTTAGTGAGGTACTTTTTAAGAGAAAAAAAGCAAAACAGACGAAGCTTGCATCGAGCGTAGTGCCCACTCATCTGTTCAGGGTAAAGGCCCCACTTTTGGAGCCTGGCCAAACCCTATGCATGATTGGTAATGCACCTGAACTGGGAAACTGGGATACCGATCTCGCCCTTCCTATGCAAGAGGAAAATGGCTGGTATGCCGTTTCGCTTCGACTCGATGCCACTAAAGTGAACGTTGATTATAAGTATGGCGTATGGGATCTACTGACGAATACATTTGTTCGGTACGAAGAAGGTATCAACAGGGTGCTTCCAAGTCACCTACGCGCGGCCGATCTGGTCGTTTTGCAAGACGGATTTGCCCGGCTTCCCAATAGCAACTGGAAAGGGACCGGTGTCGCCATACCGGTGTTTAGCCTCAGAAGTGAAAACAGCTTTGGGGTGGGAGAGTTTGCCGATATCAAATTACTGGCCGATTGGGCGGCCAGAACAGGTATTCGAATGATACAACTACTCCCCATCAATGACACGATCGCTACCCATACATGGATCGATTCGTATCCATATGCAGCTATTTCGGCCTTTGCGCTACATCCCATGTATATCAATCTGGCCGAAGTGGCCGGTACAGGGCAGGCCAAGCAATTACGTACCCTGCGAAAGCTACAAGAACAACTCAATGCCCTATCGGTAATCGATTATGAAACGGTCATCAAGGTTAAACTTAACACACTTAGGGAGCTATACGAGACAATGGGCATGGATTGTTTATCCTCTGAAGACTATCATCTCTTTTTTGATCAAAACAAACATTGGCTAAAGCCCTATGCCGTGTTTTGTACATCCAGAGATCTCTATGGTACGTGCGAATACGATAAGTGGCCTCGTTATTCTGTTTATAACGAAGAAGAGATCGATGCATTGTTTCTGTCACGTAAAACAAATGGGCCATTAGGTTTCTATTGTTTCGTTCAGTATCACTTACATCGACAACTGAAAACTTCTGTCGCTTATGCTCACCAAAAGGGGGTAGTGCTAAAGGGAGATATTCCCATCGGCATCTATCGTTATTCAGTTGATGCCTGGGTAGCCCCCGACTTGTACAATATGAACTGGCAGGCCGGCGCTCCGCCCGATGACTTTACCGCACTTGGCCAGAACTGGGGTTTTCCCACCTATAACTGGGCACGGATGCAACAAGACGATTTTAGGTGGTGGCGACTTCGCTTCGAGCAAATGAGCAATTACTTCGATGCCTTTCGTATCGATCATATTCTCGGATTTTTTAGAATTTGGAGCATCCCCACTCATGCCGTCCAGGGGCTAATGGGACGTTTTGTGCCCTGCTTACCTGTTGCGGCAGCAGAATTTGGGCAGCGAGGTATCGCATTCGACTACCATCGGTTTTGCCAGCCCTTCATCAACGAAGAGATCTTGCTCGATCTTTTTGGCGAAGATCAGTTCTGGGTTCGGGAACAGTTCTTGCTACACGATGCGCAACACGGATGGAGGCTTTCCTCTCTATTTGATACGCAAGAAAAAATAGTTCGTTACTTTTCTTCACTAGCTACAGATCCGGTACACGAGAAAGTCAAAAACGGTTTACTCTCGTTGGTGGCCAATGTGATCTTATTCGAAGAGCCAGGGTCTTCGCAAACGCAATTTCATTTCAGGATCTCAATGGAGAGAACCTCTTCCTTTCAATACCTGGATAAAAAGACAAAGGAGGCGTTGATCCCTCTATATCACGATTATTTCTATCACCGACAAGATGGTTGTTGGTACCGAGAAGCGATGCAAAAACTTCCAAAGCTCAAAGCGGCCACCAATATGTTGGTGTGTGGGGAAGATCTGGGCATGGTGCCGCACTGTGTTCCGGATGTTATGAACCAAAATGGCATTCTCAGTCTCGAAATACAACGTATGCCTAAAGATCCGGCCACGTCTTTTTTTAATCCGGCAGCAGCACCGTATCTGTCTGTAGTTACTCCGTCTACTCACGATATGAGCACGATCAGAGGATGGTGGGAAGAGAACCGACAACGTACTCAATCTTTTTACAACCAAGAAATGAAGCAATGGGGAGAAGCCCCTTATTTCTGCGAGGCTTGGATCAACCGTGCGATCGTTCAGCAACATTTGCAGTCTCCCGCCATGTGGAGCATATTTCAGTTGCAAGACCTATTGGGCATCAGTGATACGTTGCGCAGATCGGAGCCCCGAGAAGAAAGGATCAATGATCCAGCCAATCCTCAGCATTACTGGCAGTACCGAATGCACATAAGCCTCGAAGACCTCCTTGCACAGACGGCTTTCAATGACTCGCTGCGCGAAATGATCGTGTCGGCCGGCAGGGCCTGATTACCGGAGTGCTTTATCTTTGTATAAACAATTTCATGCAGCTTCGCTACTGGTCTCATCGGCTCAAATTTCGTTACCCCTTTACCATATCTAAAGGCACCAAAACCCATCAGCCCATTCTTTTGGTATCGCTCACCTTGGGTAAGTGGACCGGTTTTGGAGAGGCTCCTGCCATTTCTTACTACAACATCTCCGTAGAGCAAATGGTAGCGGATCTAGAGCAAAAAAGAGCTCTCGTAGAGAAGTTCGCCTTTACCGATCCAGAACGGTACTGGCATTATTTGCATCACTTATTTCCACATAATCCTTTTTTAGTTTGTGCGCTTGATATGGCAGGATGGGACCTATATGGAAAAATGAAGAATGCGTCACTACGAAATTTATTCAAAGCGCCCCTTACAGAAGGACCTCTTACTGATTATACCATCGGGATCGATTCGACAGAGCGTATGCTAGAAAAATTACGCGATAAGCCCTGGCCCATCTACAAGATCAAAGTGGGTTCGCCGGACGATCTCGAAAAACTTAGATTGATCCGCAATAGTACGCCAGCAAGGTTACGTGTCGATGCAAATGCAGGATGGTCGCTCGATACCTCTATTTCTTACTTGCCCACGCTTCAGCAATTGGGCGTAGAGATGGTAGAGCAGCCGCTAGCCAAAGATGATTGGGAGGGAATGAAGGTATTGTACCGACAATCGCCCCTTCCTCTTTTTGCCGATGAGAGTTGCGTGTTAGAACATGACGTAGAGAAATGTGCCTCTTTTTTTCATGGCATCAATATTAAACTTACCAAATGCAGCGGTCTTACGCCCGCCCGTCGAATGATCGAAAATGCCAGAAAGCTGAATTTACAAATTATGCTGGGCTCCATGAATGAGTCCTCGGTAGGAACGGCCGCACTGGCTTCCCTTTTGCCTTTTGCTGATTTTGCCGATCTGGATGGTCCGTTATTGCTCGAAGAGGACCTGGCCAGCGGTCTGCATTATGACCAAGGAAAAGTTTTACTTACAGAAGGGGCAGGCCTGGGTGTACAGGTAAACCTTTAAGCTTCGGTATTGTTGTATTGCTGAATAAATTAATTATGGCCTGGAAAGATCAACAAGCTTTTATTGATGCGCTGGAGATGGCTGGCGAATTAGTGAGGATCAAAACCTATGTAGACCCCCACTTGGAGATCGCAGAGATCACTGACCGCATTAGCAAGTCGGGAGGTGGAGGAAAGGCCCTTTTGTTTGAGAATACGGGGTATGATTTTCCAGTTCTGATGAACGCATATGGGAGTGAGCGCAGAATGTGCATGGCATTGGGTGTTTCCGATCTGGACGAAACGGCTCGTGAGATCGAAGACCTCTTTAAAATGATCTCGGCGCCGAAGGAGTCGATGCTCGATAAATTAAAATTACTCCCCAAACTTGGAGCTTTTGCCAGCTGGATGCCAGCTGTAAAAAAGGGCAGGGGTGCATGTCAGGAAGTTATCATGACCACTCCTGACATCACCAAAGTACCCGTTATAACGTGTTGGCCAAAAGACGGAGGGCCTTTTGTCACATTGCCTGTTATCCACACGAAAGATCCGCATACTCAAAGCCGTAATGTGGGCATGTATCGGATGCAGGTCTTTGGCCCTACACTCACCGGCATGCATTGGCACAAGCACAAGGTCAGTGCCAAACATTTTAACGAATACAAGAAACTGGGTAAAAAAATGCCGGTAGCCGTTGCCCTGGGCGGCGACCCGGTATATGCCTATAGCGCAACGGCACCACTTCCTGAAAATGTGGACGAATACATGTTGGCGGGATTTTTGCGAAAAAAGAAAGTAGAGTTGGTAAAATGTATCACGCAGCCCGAGATCGAAGTACCGGCCGACGCAGATTTTATAATTGAGGGTTATGTAGATCCCGCCGATGATCTCATCTGGGAAGGACCTTTTGGTGACCATACCGGCTATTATTCGTTACCAGATTGGTACCCTCGTTTTCATATTACGGGCATCACCCATCGAAAGAATGCGGTTTATCCGGCTACCATAGTGGGTATTCCGCCCCAAGAGGATGCCTGGCTCGGTAAAGCCACCGAACGAATTTTTTTAGCCCCTATAAAAATGACCATGGTTCCCGAGATCATGGATATGGATATGCCGGTTGAGGGCGTTTTTCACAACTTGGTCATCACCAAGATCAATAAAGAGTACGCCGGTCAAGGACAAAAGGTGATGAATGCCATGTGGGGGGCGGGTCAAATGATGTTCAATAAGATCCTGGTATTGGCGGACCAGCATATTCGCATACAGGATTATTCGGCGTTGGCACGCTATGTTTTTAAAAATCTCAATCCGGTAACCGATGTGGTCTTTTCTAGTGGCCCTATGGATGTTCTCGACCACAGTTGCAGCAAGATGGGTTTTGGAGGAAAGATGTGCATCGATGGAACCAGTAAGTTTCCGGAAGAGATCGAAGAAGATGGTTTATCGGGTGTCTCGCTTCCTCCCGCCTCTCAGATCGCTGACCGGTTGCTGCAACAATTTTCAGAGATCAAATCCGTAAATGCCTTGTTGACCGAACAAGATATTCCCTGTCTGATCGTAGGGGTTAAAAAAGAAAGACCCGGCCACATTCGATCTCTACACAGCTCCATCGCCTCGATAGATTTCTGCAGGGGTATTAAAATGATTCTCTATGTAGAACATACGGTAGACCCGCTCGATCTGCCTACTGCGTTATGGCGCTTTTGTAACAACCTAGACCCCAAACGCGATCAACACCTTCACCGATACGACGATGCTCACTTAGCAGGCTGCTTGGGATTGGATGGAACTCGAAAGACCAAGCAGCATGATAATTTTCAGCGCGACTGGCCCAACATCATTGTTGCCAATGAAGCGACCATACAGGCCGTAGACGAAAAGTGGGACAATCTTAACCTAGGCCCTTTTATTACATCGCCATCACTGAAGTACAAAGATCAACTTTACGGTAGCGAAGCCATTGTAGATCAATAAATATGCGCAGCATCCTCCTAATATCCATTTTTTTGCTACCAAGTTCATGGCTGTCACTTCTTTCGCAACCTTCACAGGGAAACCTACGGATTGAGGTTCGCGGTGCCCGATCCAACAAGGGAGTTGTTCTTTGTAGTGTATTTAAAGATGCAAAAGGGTATCCCGATCAACCATCGTTAGCCATCTACAAGTCACGCTTACCGCTGAAAGAAGGGCAGGTTTTTTTTGAGGTTAGCGCACTTCCGGTTGGCTATTACGCGGTCGCTTTGTTGCACGATGAGAATGAGGACAACAAGATGAACACTTCGGCACTGGGTTTGCCAAAAGAAGGCTATGGTTTTTCTAATAACGTGATGGGACTCTTTGGCCCCCCATCTTTCTCTAAAGCGGCAGTTTTGGTCAAAGAAGGGGCAAAGACGGTCGTCCCCATCGCATTACGCTACTGATAGGCGAAGCGTATTTATACTAATTCAGTTTTGCGCTACTCATAACTGAGCACCGATCGAAAACTATCAAAATAAGTGATGGTCGATTAGAACTGCTCCAATCCGGAAAAGAAAAAGGCTCCTTCGATCGCAGCATTTTCGTTACTGTCACTGCCATGCACGGCGTTTTCACCTACAGAGGTAGCAAACTGTTTACGTATAGTACCCTCTGCTGCCTGCGCAGGATTGGTAGCGCCGATCAGCGTACGAAAACTTTCCACGGCATTTTCTTTTTCGAGAATGGCAGCAATAATGGGCCCACTGCTCATAAAGGTCACCAGCTCGCCATAAAAGGGTCTCTCTTTGTGTACGGCATAAAATTCACCGGCTTTCTCTTCGGAAAGTTTGACCATTTTGAGGGCCTTGATCTTGAATCCCTCGTTTATGATGCGATCCAGAATAGCACCGCTATGTCCGTTACGGAACGCATCGGGCTTGATCATGGTAAAGGTTCTGTTGCTCATGGTTGTATAGGTTTTGCGCCGCGAAGTTACGACCTTTATTTCATACCTTCGTTCTGATTCGTATGAAACCAATAGCTGACCTTTATTCGCACCTGCTGCCACCTAAAAAAATCGTCATTACCACGCACCAGAAACCCGATGCGGACGCTATGGGTTCCTCGCTGGCCTTGGCACACTACCTTCATAAAAAGGGTCATGAAGTAAGGGTGATCTCCCCTACGAATTGGGCCGGATTCGTAAACTGGATGCCCGGTACGGGTGATGTCATCAATTACGAGCAAAACATTACAAAATCCAATCAGCTACTCGACGGGGCCGACCTGCTTTTTTGCCTGGACTTCAATATTTTTCATAGGACCAAATCGATGACCGAAAAGCTGAAATCGTTGAGCTGTACGAAAGTGTTGATCGATCATCACCAAGAGCCTGATTCAGCCTCGTTTAATTTTGGCGTAAGTGATACGTCCAAGAGTTCTACTTGTGAGATGATATATGACTTTATTGTTGGCGCCGGAGATGCCGACTTGATCGATGATGATATTGCCACGTGTATCTACGCAGGTGTAGTGGGAGATACCGGATCTTTTCGTTTCTCTTCGGCCCATGCGGGTGTACATGCGCTGGTAGCTGACCTTAAGAGAAGAGGACTCGATCATGGAAAGATTCATGAAGGCCTCTACGACAATTTTTTAGAGAATCGATTACGATTTATCGGGCATGTGCTTTTACACAGAATGGAGATCTTGTACGAGTTTAACACGGCACTCATCGCCATCCCCAAATCCGATCTGGTGCAATTCAATATCAGAACCGGTGACACTGACGGCCTGGTCAATTATCCGCAGTCCATACAAGGTATCCGTTTTGCCGCCTTGGTCATTGACCGTGACGAAGAAAGAAAATGGAGTTTTCGCAGCAAAGGGGCCTTTGATTGCAATACCTTTGCCCGAAGCCATTTTGAAGGGGGAGGTCACTATAATGCGGCAGGAGGCCGAAGTAGACAATCGCTGGATGAGACCGTTGCCGCTTTCAAAGATGCGCTCTCACAACAACCATCACTCACGCAATAAAATACAACCTCAATAAAACAAAACCATGAACACAGTTAAATCAACAGCGTTTTCTCTGCTCGTTGGTCTGCTAGTAGCTTCTTGCAGCGGACCTTCTTACCAGAAAACGGCGGGTGGAATGCCCTATCAGTTATATCCCGGAAAGGATACGCAAGTGGCCAAGTCGGGTGAATATTTAAAGATACATCTGTCGCAAATGATCAACGACAGCGTATATTTTACTACCGGTAATAAAATTCCACTTTACATCCCCATTGGCGGGCAGTCACAACCCTATGACATTTCCGAGCTATGGACCAAGCTTCATGTAGGCGACTCTGTGATCGCCACACAGATGATGGATACTTTTATCAAGCGAATGCCAGCCGGTAATTTGCCACCACAGTTCAAGAATGGCGATCGCATCATAACTAAGTTCAAAGTGTTGGGTATTTTGACCAATGACAGTCTCAAGCGCCTCGACGAAGAGAAAGAAACAAAGGCCTATGCCGTTCGTGAGTCGAAAGAAGTAGAAGCTTTCTTAGGAAAGAAGTTGACCGGCCTGCAGCGTACTCCTTCAGGAGCCTATGTGGAGATCCTTACGCCCGGCACCGGAGAACTGATCCAATCCGGAAATTTTGTTTCGGTTAATTATACAGGAAGCACCTTCGAAGGAAAAGTGTTTGACAGCAACATCGATTCAACTTTCAAGCACATGGAGCCTTTGCGCTTTAGTGTGGGTGTTGGGCAAATGATCAAAGGGTTCGACGAAGCCATGCCCTTTATGCGTAAGGGAGGCCAAGCAAAAGTGTATATCCCATCGACATTAGGATATGGAGCTGCTCCTCCTCCCGGTGCGCCCATTAAGCCCTATGAGCATTTGATATTTGATTTTACCGTACTCGACGTACAGGCCTCTCAGCCTGAGCAAAAGAAGTAGTTAACTGAGCTTTTCGAAAAGCCTAACGGCCTCGACAGCTTCTTTTACATCGTGTACACGCAATATACGAGCACCTTTTTGTAGGCCAATGGCATGCAAGAAGGTGCTTCCGTTTAAGGCCTGCTCGGGAGACACATCAAGTGTCTTGTATATAAATGACTTTCTGGAAATACCCAGCAATAAGGGGGACTGCAATACCGAAAACTTTTCTAATTCTGACAGCAATTGAAAATTCTGTGCAATGGTCTTGGCAAACCCAAATCCGGGATCTATGATCAGGTCGGTGATACCAGCCTTTGTACAGATGTCTTTTCTAAGCGATAAGTACGAAAGCACCTCTTCGGTCACTTGTTGGTAGTCGGTCAGCTGCTGCATGGTGTTAGGAGTCCCTCTCATGTGCATCAGCACGTATGGAGCGCCTGACATAGCGATAGTCTCTATCATGGAGGCATCCATCTCTCCGGCCGAAATATCATTGATCATAAAAGCTCCTTCACCCAGTGCCCGGCGCGCCACTTCGCCATGGTACGTATCGATAGAAAGAAAGGCAGAGGGAAATCGTTGTACGATCGCTTTGACGGGAGCCTCTATCCGAGACCATTCAGTTTCAACATCCACGCGGTCGCTGCCAGGACGAGTGCTTTGCCCACCAATGTCCAAGATCGTAGCTCCTTGTTGTAACATCAATTCGGCTTTTGCCAATAGCTGGTCGAGCTGCTGGTAGCGACTTCCGGTGTAAAAGGAATCAGGGGTGACGTTCAGTATCCCCATCACAAGGGGCTTTTCCACAGAAAGAAAGCGATCTTTATTGCGCAGTATCAACATTCGTTTTCGTTCGTTACTTTTGATGTAAAGGTAAGAAAGCAATCTCCGTTATGACCAACACCTCGCAGCAGTACGATCAAGTGATACAATCTTGTAAGGATGTTTTTTTAAAAAAAGCAACCGACTATGGAACAGCCTGGCGAGTGCTTAGAACGATATCCATTGTCGACCAGATCTTCATCAAGGCACAGCGCATTCGTACCATTCAGCAAAAGGGTCAACAGAAAATAGAGGAGGGGGTAGCCGCCGAGTTCAAGGGTATCATCAACTATGCCGTGATCGGCCTTTTACAACTACAACTTCCCGAAGAAGATGAACAAGAGTTACCCCTTTCATTACTGGAACAACTTTACGACAAGGAGATCGCACAGACAAAGCAACTGATGCAAGATAAGAATCATGACTATGGCGAAGCGTGGCGCAGCATGAGCCAGGAAAGCTTTGTTGACCTGATCTTGATGAAATTGCAACGCATTAGGCAGATCCTCGATAACAACGGAAAGACATTGATCAGCGAGGGGATCGATGCCAACTATCAAGACATCATCAATTATGCTGTCTTTGCATTGATACTTTTATGAGAATACTGTTACTAATTGTTCGGTGGTGGGTAGGACTCCTGTTCATTTTCTCGGGACTGGTAAAAGCCAACGATCCATTGGGGCTTGGCTACAAGATGCAGGAATTCTTTGAGGTCTGGGGCTGGCACGGACTGGATGGTTATACGCTGGGTGCGTCGGTTTTTTTGAACAGTATTGAGATAATCGCCGGCGTAGCGTTATTGACGGGATGGGCTTTTCGATACGTTGGCTGGTTGCTTCTGTTGCTTATCTTGCTATTTACCGGACTTACCGGCTACACCTACTTTACGGGAATGCCCAAGAACTGCGGTTGCTTTGGCGATTGCCTGCCTATTTCCGCCGGGTTTTCTTTTGGAAAGGACATATTGCTGACTGTACTTATCGCGTTGCTGCTGCTCTCCAATAAAACAATGGATAGCACAGCTCTTTCCCTTAAACGATTTATACCGGTGATGTTGGCCGCGCTTTTTTCGGTAGGTCTTCAGTGGTATGCTCTTCGTTACTTACCCCCTGTGGACTGTCTTCCGTACAAGGAGGGGACCAGTATTCCAGCGGGACTTAAAATGCCGACAAATGCCATTGCGGATAGTTTTGTCATTGAGTTTACCTACCGAAAGAATGGAAATGAGGTTCGCTTTCCGGCCAGTGATTTTCCTGCCGATTTTTCGTCAGACTATGAATTCGTTAAAAGGGAGGATAAACTAATTCGAAAGGGTAGCAATAACGAACCGCCCATCAAAGGATTCGCCTTGCAGGGCTTATCGGGGGTTGATTCTACACAGGCCATTTTGGAAGCCGATCAAAGTATATGGGTATGGGCTTCCTCGGTCAAGTCCATTGATCATATTAAAAACGACCTCTCTGCAATGGTCAAAAAAGCACGCGAAAAGCGGGTGTCGGTTTACTTTATTACCGCACAGACCAGCGAGGCAAGGTCTCAACTTTTACAGCTTGGATTATCCGACATACCGGTCTTTAGCTGTGATCTCAAAGCCATTCAAACAGCAGCGCGCGTAGACCCTACCATAATGTGGGTAAAGAAAGGAACCATTCTTAAGAAACGAAGTTTGCGTTGTTGGGAATCGGTCATTGAATGATGACCTCTTTGATAATGACAGCGCCCATAGCCTCGTTTACACGGCGAATGATCGACTCTTTTTGAAAGTGAAGTTCATTTTTAAGCGGACCTACCGATGTAGAGATCACTAAACGATCCCCAAAGATCTTGATAGTGTCCGTATATCTGGCTACGGTTTTCCCCATGATAGATTCCCATGCCTCTTGAATCTGAAAAGCCTGAACGTCTCCTTTAATACGGCTTTCGTTCAAAAATTGCTGTAAGGCCTCTGCCATCGAATACACTGCCATGATACAAAGATAGGGGAGCGTTAGAGCGAAACGAGTTGAAAAGGAATTCCAAGGTTAGATAATTGGCGATCAAGGCGATCTGCGCTGGTGTCGGTTATAAAGACCTGACTGCCCGCCTCGGAGCCTACCTTTTGAAGCAGATTTTTGATCCTGTTGTCGTCGAGTTTTTCAAACACATCATCCAAGAGCAGCAAGGGAGCGAACCCTTTTTTTTGTTTGATGACCGCTGCCTGTGCCAGCTTTAAAGCAAAAAGTAAACTTTTTCGCTGACCTTGTGATGCCAGCTGTCGAAAGGGCTGTTGATGCATTGTTACGACCAGATCATCTCGGTGCGTTCCTTTGGTGGTTCGCTGTGCGCCCAGGTCGGCTTGTCGGCTATGGCGCAATAACGAATGCAGGGGCTCCTGTTGCAGATGACTCTGGTAAGAGATAGAAATGGTTTCACGCAATGGGGATTCATCGGAACTGGCAATAGAGCGATATTCTTCTATGACCTGAGGAATAAAGGAAGTTAAAAAAGCGCAGCGAGATTCATAAATGAATTGCCCCTCGGTGGCCAGCTGCTCATCAAGAACCTCAAGTAAAGACCTGTTAGAAGGAGTGGCAACAGCCGGGTCTTTCAGTAGGGCATTTCGCTGGAGTAAATAACGGTTGTAACGGATCAGGTGTTGCAGATATTCGGCATCGATCTGTGATAGGAGCTGGTCAATAAAGGACCTTCGTTCTTTACTGTCTCCTGTTATCAGCACGGCATCGTCCGGGGCTATTACCACCACTGGAAACTTACCAATATGAGCCGAAAGGCGTTCGTAGGGGGTTCCGTTGGCGGCAAACTCCTTTTTGCCATTTTCTCTTAGAATGCAGGTTATAAGGGTCTGCGTCTGCCCAAGTTGCAAATGTCCCTCAATTCGAAAGCCTTGGCAACCGGCTTGAACCACCTGTTCGTCGTGTCGACTAAAATAACTCTTGGTTAGTCCCAGGTAGTGGATGGCGTCGAGAAGACTGGTCTTACCTACGCCATTAGGACCACAAATACCCACGACCTGCTGGGAGAAACCTAGCTCGAAATGGGGGTAGTTTTTAAACTGAGTAAGGGCTATTTTCTGTAACCGGAGCATGCTGGTCTGCAATTTACCTAATATGCGCTCTTTCCCTTATTTTTGCGACTCAAAATTGACGCCCTTGACAGCTAAATTTTCGAAAGAAACCTACCTGTACTGGTACGAGTTGATGCAGCTGATCAGACAGTTCGAACTGATGGCTGAGGAGAAGTATAAAATGGAGGGTAAGATCCGTGGATTTTTTCATGCCTATGTAGGGCAAGAAGCCATCGCCGCGGGTTGTATGACCGCCACCCGCCCCGAGGATCTTTTCATCACAGCCTATCGCGATCACGGATTGGCCATTGCCAAGGGTGTCACGGTCAACAGCTGTATGGCTGAACTCTACGGCAAGGCTACCGGCTGTGCCAAAGGCAAGGGTGGAAGCATGCACTTTTTTAGCAAGGAAAATAACTTTTACGGAGGGCACGGAATTGTGGGTGCTCAAATCGGGACGGGGGCCGGACTGGCCTTTGCCGAGCAATACCGAAACAGCGAAAATGTTGTGTTGACCTTTTTCGGTGACGGTGCCGCACGGCAGGGAATGTTACACGAAACCTTTAACCTGGCCATGCTTTGGAAGCTTCCTGTTGTTTTCATTTGCGAAAACAACAATTATGCCATGGGTACTTCAATTCAACGTACCTCCAACGTTGTGGATATTTACAAACTGGCCGATGCCTACGAAATGCCGGCTGATACCATCGACGGCATGAGCGCCGAGGCGGTACACAATGGCATCAGTCGAGCCGTAAACCGGGCTCGCGAAAAAGGAGGTCCCACCCTCATTGAGATAAAGACCTACCGTTACAAAGGTCATTCTATCAGTGATCCGCAGAAATACAGAACCAAAGAGGAGGTAGAAGACTACCGTGGCAAAGACCCCATTCAGCAAGTTCTGCAAACGATTCACGAAAATCAATTTGCTACAGCTGCCGATATCGAGGCGATCAATCAACGTGTTGATGCCATGGTGGCCGCCTCTGTGCAATTTGCCGAAGAAAGTCCATGGCCCGATGACAGCGAGGTGTTAAAGGACGTATACGTCGATCCTCATTATCCATTTATTACCGATTAATTCTTTTTATCAAATAAATAATTATGGCTGAGCAAAAAACTCCACTCCAGACCGAGCCCACTCAAAGTGTTTTAGAGAAATTGAAGCAATTTTGGCTCGCTTACAGCAAACCATTGTCTATCGTGTCGCTGTTGATCATAGTGGCGGTAGCCGGTTGGTTCGCATATCAGCAACTCTACCAACAACCCCGTGAGGCCAAAGCGTTAGAGGCCATGTTCAGGGCAGAGGAGTACTATAGAAAAGATTCTGCATCACTGGCACTTAATGGCGATGGCCAAAATTTAGGATTCCTGAAAGTGATAGATCGCTACAGTGGAACCGACGCTGCCAATCTGGCTACGTTTTATGCAGGAAGCTGCTACATTAAGCTTGGCGAAAATGAAAAGGCCATTCAGTGGCTCGAAAAATTCAGCAGCTCGTCGAAAGGGGTACAAGCCCGTGCCTACAAATTACTGGGCGATGCGTATGCGGATAGTGGCAAGGGTAAAGAGGCATTGGACGCCTATAAAAAAGCAGCTCACCACTTTGAAAAAGACGAGGTAAACTCTCCCGAATATCTTTTTATGGCAGCCTACTTGGCCGATCAGGTACTGCAAGACACAAAAGAGGCCAAAGCTCTTTACGAGGAGATCCGCGAAAAATATCCTCGTAGTCAACAATCTTACGATGCCGAAAAGTACCTGGCTCGCCTGGGTGTTTATCAGTCGGCCAACTAATCTAACTGAGGCCATTTGAACGTACAGCTTTTTATACCCTGCTTTGTAGATCAGCTGTTTCCTGATACGGCTTTCAACATGGTGCGGGTGTTAGAAAAGGCCGGATGCACCGTTTCTTACAACCCCAAGCAAACTTGTTGCGGTCAAGCTGCATTCAATGCCGGCTTTTGGGAGGAATCAAAGTCGGTTTGTCAAAAATTCATCAACGACTTTCAGGGCACCGATCCCATTGTGACCCCCAGTGCCAGTTGCGCAGGTTTCGTCAAGAACTATTATAGCCGTCTTTTCGATAATTCTTCGGTACATCACGAGGTACAAGACCTTAAGAACCGTACGTACGAATTTTCTGATTTTTTGGTGAACGTGCTCCAAAAAACAGACTTTGGGGCGCAGTTGAACGGTACTGCTACTTATCATGATGCTTGTGCGGCCCTTCGCGAATGCAAGATTCGGCAAGAACCCCGAACTCTTTTATCGAAAGTAAAAGGATTGTCATTGGTAGAAATGGCTGATGCAGAGACTTGCTGCGGTTTTGGTGGGACTTTTGCGGTCAAGTACGATACTATATCCGTGGCCATGGGAGAACAAAAAGTAGAAAACGCCTTGGCGACCGGTGCCACTTATTTGATCTCTACCGATCTCTCTTGCCTGATGCACCAACAAGGATACATCAATCAAAAAGGATATCGCCTCACTACCATGCATTTGGCCGATGTGCTGGTAGCAGGTTGGTAAAAACGTCTGCTATGGCCTATTGGTTAATGAAATCTGAGCCCTTTAAGTATTCGTGGGAACAACTTCTCAAAGACAAAAAGACATTTTGGGATGGGGTACGAAACTATGCGGCCCGTAATAATCTGCGCGCTATGAAAAAAGGCGATCTGGCCTTTTTCTATCACTCTAACGAAGGCGTTGAGATCGTGGGCATAGCAGAGATCGTTAAAGAAGCCTACCAAGATCCTACCACTACAGAAACAGCCTGGGTTGCAGTAGATATAAAGCCATTTAAGACCTTAAAACAACCCGTACCGTTGGCCACCATAAAAGCCGATAAAAGATTGGCCAATATGGCACTGGTCAAATTAGGGCGCTTATCGGTTCAGCCCGTTACCGAAAAAGAATGGAAGATCGTGTTGGAACTGGCCGGTCATTGATGCACAATTGAAGCGGCTACCGTACGCCTGAATTTTTCTTTTTTTTCTTTTTGCTTGCCGTTTAAGGAGCAACAAGGGTATCGGTCTCTGAAAATTTTATACCCTCTTTTTGAAGGGCTTGCAACACCGGAACGTAGATATCTGCATGCGTGGGGATCTGTAAACCGCGTAGCCCGATCTTTTTTTGCAGTAATAGCAATGCCGCCATGGCAAGAGGAAGCCCCACCGTTTTTGCCATGGCCGTTCTCAGGGAATCATCCCCTTTAACCACAAGTTGGCTGGTAATTTTTCTAACCTGGCCTTCTTTTCGGTAGCCAATTTCGTGCAGCATCACGATCATGTCTTGGTCACTATCGGCCAAAACCAACTTTTTTTCGAGCGCTACTTGTAACAGCATTGCCGGGGTAAATGAGTCATTTCCCAATGGGGTAGGGTCTTGATCTGCTCCTAAAAAATGTAGCTGTCTGTCAAAGAGGGGGTCTTCTTCTCTGTACCTAATTGCCGATTGTTGCAGGGCACACTGACTAAAATGATGATCAAATGCCGCTCCCAGCGTTGCGCCCGGTAAGTGATAGGATGGAGCATCCTTTGTTAACGACAGTTGAATGAGTTTTTTCCAACCTTGCATAAAGTCCGAATGCCTGAGCGTGGTCCTGATAAAGGTCTTGGTAGCTGTTAGACCATACAAAGAGAGGTACGAGAGCGAATCGCGGTTGGGATACCAAGAATAGGTCCCAAGCTCGTCTATTTCTACTTTGTTCTCTTGGGCAAACAATTCTTCGTAAGACAACGTAACCTCTTTACCGTTTTGCAGGTAGAGGGCTCCGGCCTGCCCCGCCGTTACCACATTGCGCGGGTTCCAGCTGATCTTATAGTGCCAGGGATTATTATCCGATGCTGGGGCTACCAAGCCGCCGCAATGAGAAACGAATGATTCAACGACCCCTCCACTTGCGCGAATCTCGTTGAGCAGTGCCATGGCGCTCATATGATCGATTCCCGGATCGAGCCCCATCTCACATAAAAACAGCAGATCGCGCGATTTAGCCTCTGCATCGAGGGCTTTGAGATCTTCGGTCACATAAGATGCGGTCAGCAGGTGTTTTCTGGCTTCTAGGCAATCTTTTGCCACCAGCAAGTGTAATTGCGGGGGCAGCAGCGAAATCACAATATCGGCCCTTTGTACCTCGTTAAATCGAAGCTCATCATTGGTAATGTCGAGACCGAGCGCTTGTCCGTAAGGAGAGTCGGAGAGCTTTGACTTGGCCAGCGAGGCATTCGCGTCAATGACCCTCAGTAAATACCCATGTTCGGGGGCTTGGCGCAACAGGAATTCGATCAGTACCGTCGAGGACTTTCCGGCCCCAAATAAAACGATGGTTTTCATAGGGCAAATATCCCTCTTTTTTTAATTAACAAGGGTGGATAAAATAGCTTTAAAAAAGGCTGAAATTACAAGGAAATCAGCCCTTAAAAAACTAGATTTGCATACCTCAAAAAAAGAGGTTTTTTACTAACATGGACGAACAGCTCAAGCCCCAAGAAACGAACGATTTTAACAGGATAACACCCGTACAGATCGAGGAGCAGATGAAGACCGCTTACATCGACTATTCCATGTCGGTGATCGTAGGACGGGCCCTTCCGGATGTACGCGATGGTTTAAAGCCTGTACACCGCAGGGTGCTTTATGCCATGAACGAGCTCGGGCTTAATCATAACAAAGCTTATAAGAAATCGGCTCGTATTGTGGGAGAGGTACTGGGTAAATATCATCCGCACGGAGACTCATCCGTTTACGATGCCATGGTGCGTATGGCCCAGGAATGGAGCATGCGTTACACATTGGTAGACGGACAAGGAAATTTCGGAAACCAAGACGGAGATGGTCCGGCCGCCATGCGTTATACCGAGGCTCGTTTGGAGAAGCTATCGGAGCACATGCTCGATGATATCGAGAAAGATACGGTCGATTTTCAACTCAACTTCGATGATTCAGAGACGGAACCAACCGTATTACCCACCAGAATCCCGCAATTACTTATCAACGGATCGAGCGGTATTGCCGTTGGTATGGCTACGAACATGATGCCTCATAACCTAAGCGAGGTCATCGATGGTTGCGTTGCCTACATCGATAATCGCGAGATATCCATCGATGAGCTGATGCAGCATATTAAAGCTCCCGATTTTCCAACCGGTGGTGTTATTTACGGCATGGAGGGAGTTAAAGCCGCTATGCACTTTGGAAGAGGAAGGGTAGTGGTACGTGGTAAGGTCACTGTCGAAGCAAAGGCCGGTGGTAGAGAGCAACTGATCATAACTGAGGTGCCCTATCAAGTGAACCGCGACTCGTTGACCAATCGTATCGGTGAACTGGTCAATGAAAAGGTGATCGAAGGCATCACGCATGTCAATAACGAATCGAACCAAAAAGAAGGTACTCGCATTGTGATCGATATCCGTAAGGATGCTATTGCCAATGTGATCATCAACCAGCTTTACAAGCATACCGACCTGCAGACATCCTATGGCATCAACAATGTGGCTATCGTAAAAGGTCGTCCACGCACCCTTCACTTGAAGCAGCTGGTGCAAGAGTTTGTGGAGTTTAGACACGATGTGGTCGTTCGCAGAACTCGCTACGAGCTTAAAGAGGCCGAGAAAAGAGCGCACATATTAAAAGGATACCTGATAGCCCTCGACCATTTAGACGAGGTCATAGCCCTTATTCGTAAATCGGCAACTCCGGAACTTGCCAAAGAGAATCTGATTCAAGCAGGTTGGGGATTAGACGAAGTACAAGCTAAGGCCATTCTCGAACTCCGCTTACAGCGCCTTACGGGCATGGAGCGAGATAAGATCCGCGAAGAGTACGACGAGTTGATGAAGCTGATCGCCTGGTTACAAGAGTTGCTAAGCGATGAAGGAAAGCGCTTTGATATCATCAAAAAAGAATTGCTCGAGATCAAAGAAAAATACGGTGATGTTCGTAAAACAGAGATCACGTACCTGGACGATGAGGTTAAGATCAAAGACCTGATCAAAGAAGAAGATGTGGTCATTACGATCTCACATTTGGGATATATAAAGAGAACGCCTGCGGACGAATATCGCTCACAACGCAGAGGTGGCCGTGGTGTGATAGGTGGTAAGACGCGCGAAGAAGATTACATTGAGCATCTTTTCGTGGCCTCCACGCATCATACCATGTTGTTCTTTACCGAAAAGGGAAGAGTCTACTGGCTAAACGTCTATGAAATTCCAGAAGGAGAAAAAACATCGAAGGGTAGGGCCATTCAGAATTTGATGCAACTACCTCCCGACGATAAAGTACGCGCTATTTTGGATGTCAAAGATCTCAAAGATGAAACCTTCGTTAATTCACATAACATTGTTTTGTGTACCAAGAAAGGTATCATCAAAAAGACCGCACTAGAAGATTTTAGTCGTCCTCGTCAAACCGGGGTAAATGCCATCACAATTGTAGAAGGCGACGAATTGTTGCAGGCCCGTCTTACGGATGGCAGCAGCGAGATCATGATGGCTGTAAAAAGCGGTCGTGCCATTCGCTTCTCTGAAGAAAAAGTGCGTGCCACGGGCAGAGGAGCCATTGGGGTGGCCGGTATTGAAGTTGAGGGGCAAGACGATGAAGTGGTTGGTATGATCTGTGTAAACCCGAACGCCGAAACACTCCGCACCGTATTGGTGGTAAGTGAAAAGGGATTTGGAAAGCGTACGCCCGTTGATGAGTACCGATTTACTAACCGGGGAGGAAAGGGAGTCAAGACCATCAACGTAACGGATAAGACCGGATCGCTGGTCGGGATGTTAGATGTGGCTCCCACAGAAGATATCATGATCACTTGTAAAAGCGGCGTCACTATTCGTATGCCGGTAAGTGGCATTAGTGAGCAAGGAAGAGCCACCCAAGGTGTAAAACTGATCCGTATCGATGAAGGGGATGATATCGCTGCCATCACCAATCTCGACGACCAGCAGCCGGAAGAAGCCGAAACGGACGTTACCGCCCAAACCGACGACAACGACGCTGCGACGCCCGATAACACTCCGCAAGACATTGCCTAAAATTTGTACTTTAGACCTATCAACCCACAAATATGAAATCTTACTTTTTAGCGCTTGCTGTATTACTCACAGCCGTTACCGCATCGGTAGCGCAGAATTACGACCCTGTCAAGACACTGGTCATGCTCAATCAATTCGATAAGGCAAAAACCGATATCGATAAGGCTTTCAACAACCCCAAATACACGGCAAAGCCCGAAGCTTATATTTTAAAAGCCATCGTTTATTCTTCGTTGGCAAATACCGACGGAAAAAAAGGTACGCCCGAAGGGGAGCAGCTGGTCGCTGATGCGGATGCTGCATTTGCCAAGTTCAGAGAGATGGACCCAACGATGGCCTTGTTGAGCGAATCTATGTATCAAAATAGTGCGGTTAACCTTTATTCAAGTTACTATACAGCTGGCTATTCCGAGTACAGCAAAAAGAACTGGCCAGACGCTCTTACCAAGCTAAAAAAAGCGATCGGCTACTCTGATATATTGATCAAACTTAAACTGCTGACTTCTCCCATAGACACGAATGTGCTTATTTTGGCCGGGATTACGTCAGAGTCGGGTGGATTTAAAGATGATGCCTTGCAGTATTACCAGAAATTGGCCAATGCCAAAGTGGGTGGCGACGGATTCGAAGGCGTTTATCGTTATCTCATCACTTATTCATTCGGCAAAAAAGATATGGAAGCCTTCGAGCGATATAAGGCATTGGGCAAAGAAGTATTTCCCAAAAGCGATTACTTCGATTACGATAAAGTGGATTTTGCCGTAGGCTTGGCCAATGGTTTCGATGAAAAAATAAAGGCCATCGATGATCTTTTGGCCACGGATCCCGATAATTTCAAGGCCAATCAAGTACTGGGAGAGATATTGTACGACACGCTTGATCCCCGTGAGCAAGAAGCCGTTTTACCAGCTAATTACGCTGAGCTCGAAAAGAAAATGATAAATGCGTTTAACAGAGCTGCTAAGGCAAGACCTGGATACGAGATTCCATATTTATACATCGGGGACCATTTTATAAACAAGGCAGCCGTAGTAAGCGAAAAAAGAGACCAGCATGCGAAAGATATGAAAGCTCGCACCAAGCCCGGAACCATGGCCTCAAAAGAAGATATAGCCAAAAGAGATGCGCTCGATAAGGAGTATGGGGAAACGCTAGAAGGGGCAAAGGATCCGTATGAGTCGGCAGCAGCCATTTTTGCGGCGAAGGGCGAACTCGATACCCGTGACAAACAACAATACAAGAAGGCGGCAAGTTATCTGGCCGACATATTTTCATTTAAGAAGGCCATGGCCGGAAAGGCTAAGAATACGGCCGATCAAGCCAAATGGGCAGCCGAGGAGAAGAAGTGGAACGATCGCTACGAGTCCATTAAGAACTAATCAGGTAAGGCCATCTACAGCGATGGCTTTACTTTAAAACACTTTACTTAACATAATATAAATTATAGGAAATAAGGAAGGTTAGTAAAGCATACGAGCCCGTATAGACCCCGGAATCTCTCGCAAAAGAGATAAGGCCCCGGTAGAAAGCTTATGATCTACATCAAGTACAACATATCCAATTAACTCATTGGTTTTTAGGTACTGACCGAGTATATTTATATTATTACATGAAAGAGCAGTATTGATAGCAGAAAGAACGCCAGGCACGTTTTTGTGAATGTGTAAGATACGATGGGCACCAGTTTGTGGAGGCAACGAAAGTGATGGAATGGTATGGGAGCCGTCGCTAAAGCCTGTTTCGAGGTATTGGAAAAGCTTTATGCTGACATCCTCCCCAATATTTTGTTGGGCCTCTTCGGTACTGCCACCAATATGAGGTGTCAGTAGTACGTTTGGTTGATTTTGAAGAGGACAGCTAAAGATGTCGCCGTTTTTCTCGGGCTCCCATGGAAAAACGTCAATCGCTGCTCCGGCAATTTGACCCGCTTTCATAGCTTGGTGAAGTGCCTCTAGATCGACCACATGGCCTCTTGCATAATTAATAAGTAATGCGCCTTTTTTGCATTGGCGAAGGGTTTGCTTATTAATAAGGTTATTGGTGAGTGTCGTCTCAGGTACATGTAATGTGATAATGTCGGACGTGCTCAATAGCTCTTTTAAAGAGCGACAGCTGGTAGCATTTCCCAACGGCAGCTTATTTTCTATATCGTAAAAGACAACACGCATACCCAGTGCCTCGGCCATAACACTCACTTGACTTCCTATATTGCCATATCCGACGATACCCATGGTCTTGCCCCGCATTTCTCGACTACCCTTTGCTTCTTTTTGCCAATATCCTTTATGTGCAGCCAGATTCTTATCTGGAATACCGCGCAATAACATAATAGACGTTCCTATGACCAGCTCAGCCACTGAACGTGTATTAGAGTAAGGGGCATTAAAAACCGCTACTCCTCTTTGGGTGGCGGCACGAAGATCAATCTGGTTAACACCAATACAAAAACAACCGATGGCTTGCAATTTTTTAGCGGCTGCCAACACATTCTCTGTAATGGCCGTTTTTGAACGAATGCCCAAAATATGAACGTCGCGAACCGCTTCGATCAGTTGTTGCTCACTGAGGGCACGGTTGATCTTTTCGACCTGGGTGTAGCCGTGAGAGCGAAATTTCTTTACTGCGGCATCACTGATATTTTCCAAAAAAAGGATCTTGATCTTATCCTTTGGATAACTGGTAGCCGTATTTTTTTGTTGCGTGGCCATCTTTTCGACAAATGG
>CANGTM010000017.1 GCA_947456825.1 Chitinophagaceae bacterium | reverse complement strand
GGGCCGAGGTACGACGCAGCTATTCGATCTGCAGCGCACCACAAGACAACGAGCTTCGCGTAGCGATAAAAAAAGTAGAAGGGGGCGTTTTCTCGAACTATGCCAACGAACAACTCAAGGCCGGCGATACACTCGAGGTGATGCCTCCTACGGGTAAGTTCAATACCCCGCTGAGTGCTTCACAAACTAAGCGATACCTGATGATCGCTGCCGGCAGCGGCATCACTCCCATTCTTTCATTGATCAAATCGATCTTGTATACCGAGCCTTCCAGCACGATCACCTTGGTGTATGGCAACCGCAGCCGTTCGAGCATTATTTTTTTTGAGGAACTCGAACAGCTCAAGAACAAGTACATGCAACGCCTCAATATCCTGCATATCCTGAGCCGCGAAAAAACGGATAGCCCCCTGCAACTAGGCCGCATTGATGCAGAAAAACTGAACCTTCTCGATCGATTGATCGGATGTAAGAACATGGATGAATGTTTCATCTGCGGACCCGAAGAAATGACCTTGAACAGCAAGGCCTTTTTGGAAAACACCGGACTATCTGCTAAAAAGATCCATCTCGAACTCTTTACCAGCTCAAAAATAGCAGCCCGATCAAAAAAGAGTCAGCCTGATGGCACACAAAAAAAGAGAAGCAGCCAGGTTACGATCAAACTAGATGGCAGAGAGGTAACTATCGATATCCCCCTGCAAGAAGAAGTGACGATCTTGGATGCGGCCCTTGCCCAAGGGGCCGATCTTCCTTTTGCCTGCAAGGGCGGCATGTGCTGCACCTGCAAGGCCAAACTGGTAAGTGGCGAAGTGATGATGGACGTACACTGGGGGCTTGAAGAAGAGGAGGTTGAGCAAGGGTACATCCTTACTTGCCAGAGCTATCCCAAGACCGAGAAATTGGTCGTGGACTTCGACCATAAATAAGCGGTCGTTTTACCAGGTCAACCTTTATGCCTAACAGTTGTTAGTTTTTAATAAATTTGCACTTTATCGTACTACCATGGAACACCACAACCTCGAGCAGATTTTTCAGGATAAGATCGACCAGGAGATCAAGATCGAACCTCGTGACTGGATGCCTGACGCCTACCGCAAAACAAATTTGCGGCAAATTAGCCAGCACGCCCACAGCGAGATCGTAGGCATGCTCCCCGAGGGCAACTGGATATCTAGAGCCCCTTCGCTCAAACGCAAATCCATTTTACTGGCCAAGGTACAAGATGAGGCCGGACACGGACTTTATCTGTATGCCGCGGCAGAGACGCTTGGCCAATCACGCGAACAAATGATCGAGGACCTGCACAGTGGTCGGGCCAAATACTCCTCGATCTTTAATTATCCTACCCTCACCTGGGCCGATATGGGTGCCATCGGTTGGCTGGTAGACGGAGCCGCCATCATGAACCAAGTGATGCTGACCCGTACTTCGTATGGGCCTTATGCAAGAGCCATGGTGCGAATCTGCAAAGAAGAGAGCTTTCATCAGCGACAAGGCTTTGAGGTGTTGCTCGTTCTCTCCAAAGGAAGCGACGCACAAAAAGCCATGTGCCAAGATGCCATCAATCGTTGGTGGTGGCCGGCACTTATGATGTTCGGGCCCCGTGACGGAGAGAGCACCAACAGCGACATGAGTATGAAATGGAAGATCAAGCGCAAGAGCAACGATGAACTTCGCCAGCAATTCGTAGATATGATCGCCGAGCAGGTCAAGCTACTCAATATGACATTGCCAGATGAAAAGCTCCGTTGGAATGATAGCAAAAAGCACTACGACTTCGGCGATATCAACTGGGACGAGTTTTGGCAAGTGGTCAAAGGGAACGGACCCTGCAACAAAGAAAGATTGGCGGCCAGAAAAAAAGCATGGGAAGAGGGACGCTGGGTGAGAGAAGCCGCCTCTGCCTACGCTGCCAAGCAAAAACAAAAACAACAAGCAGCCTGATAATTATTCATCATGCAACTGATCAGAAAATTCTACTACGGCGATATTCCCGATGATGCCAGCGGCGCAGCCAAAGCAGGTCCTGCAAAACCGGCCTCTGACTGGCCCCTATGGGAGGTATTTATCAGAAGCAAGCAAGGACTGGAGCATAAACATGTTGGCAGTTTGCATGCGGCCGATGCCACCATGGCCATCGAAAATGCAAGAGACGTGTATACCCGCCGCAGCGAAGGCATCAGTATTTGGGTCGTCGAAAGTCATCACATCAAAACATCAGCTCCCGAAGCAGCTGCCGAACTCTACGAACCCGCCCAAGACAAGATCTATCGTCATCCCACCTTTTATGATCTGCCCGACGAGATCAAACACATGTAACCGATATGACGAACGCTTCGCTTATTGATTTTACCCTATATCTGGCAGATAGTACCCTTATCTTAGGACAACGAAACGGAGACTGGTGCGGTCACGGGCCTGTTTTGGAACAAGACATTGCGATCACTAACGTTACACTAGACCTGATCGGACAGTCCCGCAGTTTTTATCAATATGCGGCGCAATTGATCGGTAATGGCTGCACCGAAGATCAACTGGCCTACTGGAGAAACGAAAGGGAATTCAAGAATGCATTGCTGTGCGAAAGGCCGAATGGCGATTGGGCACAGACCATCTTGCGTCAAACTTTCTTTAGTTTTTACCAACGCGAACTCTTTACGCAGTTACTACACGGAGCGGATACTACACTCTCGGCCATTGCTGAAAAATCACTCAAAGAGGTTCGCTATCATTGCCGCTGGAGCAGCGAATGGGTCTGCCGACTGGGAGACGGTACCCAAGAAAGTCATGAAAGGATGTTGGCGGCTGTCGAGAACCTTTGGCCCTATGTAGGAGAGCTTTTTGTGGCAGCCCCTTACGAAACGGCCCTTCAAATCGACACGGCCACCCTCAAATCAAATTGGATGGATGCCATCACTGCCGTTTTTACAGAGGCCACCCTGCCACCTCCCTCGCTGACCAGTACGTTCATGCACACCGGAGGTAAGAACGGACAGCACACGGAGGCACTTGGCTATCTGCTGGCCGAACTGCAATACGTACAACGATCTTATCCGGGATGTGAGTGGTAACCGTAGTGGCAACGAACAGTATTGAATAAGAAAAGAATTTCATGAGAGCAATAGCAATGGACGATAACGAATTACAGGATTGCTATGCTTTGCTGGGCACGATCCATGACCCCGAGATACCAGTACTCTCCATCTTGGATCTCGGCATCGTACGAAACATTGAACTACTGCATTCCTTACAGGACACAGGCCATATACGCGTAACCATCACCTCCACGTACACCGGGTGCCCGGCCATGGATACCATCGCCACACTCATTAGAATGGAATTATTGAAGAAGGGATACAAAACGATAGAGATTATTACGGCCATTGCACCGGCCTGGACCACCGACTGGATGAGTGAAGATGGAAAAGAAAAATTAAAGAGATACGGAATTGCCCCGCCCGATAAGCGATTTGAGATACCCACCGACGGGATCGCTTGCCCGCAATGTGGCAGCAGCAATACTCGTTTACTCAGCGAGTTTGGTAGCACCGCCTGTAAGTCGCTATTACAATGCAATGACTGCGCCGAGCCCTTCGATTATTTTAAATGTCATTAGCCAACAGCAATAACTAACTTTATCGTAAATAGAAACGCATGTCCTCAATCGTCGTTGATATCAAAGATCAGGTGGCCTTACTGACACTTCATCGCCCTGATAAATTCAATGCATTTAACCGAGAGATGGCGCTTCGCCTACAACAGGAATTGGATGCTTGCCAGACCAGTTCTATACGTGCAGTGATCATTACGGGCAGTGGAAAAGCCTTTTGTGCAGGTCAAGACCTGGGCGAAGTGGTAGATCCCGAGGGACCGGGCATGGCGCGTATACTAAAGGAACATTACAACCCGATCGTTACGCGTATTCGCCAGCTGAATAAGCCGGTGATCGCCGCGGTCAATGGAGTAGCTGCAGGGGCGGGAGCCAATCTGGCCCTTTGTGCCGACATTACCATCGCAGGACAATCAGCCAGTTTTATACAAGCCTTTTCTAAGATCGGATTGGTACCCGATACGGGAGGCTCTTATTTTCTGCCGCGCCTGATCGGCTGGCAACGGGCCACCGCGCTGATGATGACCGGAGAAAAAATTACGGCAACAGAAGCTGCCGCTATGGGAATGATATGGAAGGTCGTTCCTGACACCGAATTACTACAACAAGCTACCACCTTGGGTCAACAATTGGCCACGATGCCTACCACCGCACTAGGGCTCATCAAGCAACAACTAAAGGGCAGTTTTGAAAACACGCTTGACGAGCAATTACAACTCGAAGATAAACTACAACAAAAAGCAGCAGGCACGGCCGACTTCAAAGAGGGGGTACAGGCTTTTCTGGAAAAAAGAACGCCTCGCTTTACGGGAGAGTAACTACTTAAATTTTTTCTATGTCATCCACTACCGATCAATTAGCCAATAAGGTGGTTAACCACATGATGCAAGAAGACCGCTTTTCGCAATGGCTGGGCATAACCGTGCTGGAAGTACGGGAAGGATACAGTCGCCTGCAAATGACGATTCGCCCAGAGATGGTCAATGGCTTTGGGATCGTGCACGGCGGGGTCAGCTTTTCGCTTGCCGATAGTGCCTTTGCCTTTGCCTGTAATAACAGAAATCAATTGTCAATGGCACTCGACACGTCGATCAATTTTACACATCCGGTTCGTGTCGGCGACCAGCTAATGGCTGAAGCCCGAGAGTTGCATAACGGAAGAAGCACCGGCCTGTATCAGGTGAGCCTACATAATCAAGACCAAAAATTAGTAGCTCAATTCAAAGGGCTTTGCTACCGTACCGACAAACAATTGATCATCGAATAATCACCTTATGTACTATCAGGCCAATGGAATTAGACCCGTGGTAGACGCCAGCAGTTATGTACACCCACAAGCTGTCGTGATCGGTCAGGTGACGATCGGCAAGAACTGCTATATCGGTCCGGGCGCCGTCCTTCGCGGCGATTGGGGCGCTATTGAAATAGAAGATGGCTGTAACGTACAAGAGAATTGTGTGATCCATATGTTCCCGGGACTCACGGTAAAACTGCTAGCCGGGGCGCACATTGGTCATGGAGCGGTGATCCATGGGGCCATTATTGGGCGCAACTGTCTGGTGGGCGTCAATAGTGTGATCATGGACCATGTAGTGTTGGGCGATGAATCGATCGTGGGAGGGCTCACTTTCATTAAAGAGGGAGAGCAGATCGCGCCGCGCAGCGTAGTGGTAGGTAATCCGGGTAAAGTGATCAAGTCGGTTACAGAAGAGATGCTACGTTGGAAGACCGAAGGCACCAGCCTTTACCAGGAGTTGCCTCGCCACTGTTTTGATGAATTAAAAAAATGCACTCCACTTCGCCGACCACGCCGGCAGACACCGCTCAGAGAACCCGAGTACCAGAGCTGGAAAAAAAAGCAAAATAAATAGTACCCTCCAAAGGATCAGCAACGGATAAGTTGGTACGGTAAGAGTTGACTTACCGAGGCAGCACTTTATCTAATGTTGCTGCCAGGTCATCGCCCCGTAGTGATTCAGCAACGATCTTTCCTTGCGGATCGATGAGTACGTTGTAAGGGATGCCGGTGATCTTATAAAGTGAGACGACCGGACTATCCCAGAATTTAAGATCACTAACTTGTGTCCAGGTCAGACCGTCTTTCATCACGGCCGTCATCCAGTCGTCTTTGGCGCCCGGTTGATCGAGCGAGACGCCCAGCACGGTAAAATTTCTGTTTTTGAACTGCTGATGGGCCGCGACTACCACCGGATTTTCCATTCGACAAGGCTTACACCAGCTGGCCCAGAAATCGACCAGTACATATTTACCGCGAAACGAACGTAAACTAACGGGCTTGCCGTTAGGATCGGGAAGACTAAATTCGGGAGCGGTCTGACCTGTCAACCCCTTAGAGGTTTGCTGTTGCTGTTTTATCATTGCATCGACAGCCGTCACACCCTGGTGAGCAGGAAACCGTTTGGCCAGTGATGTTACCATCTCGGCCACTTCGGTGTTATCAAAGCCACGAAGACCAAAAGCGGGATTACCGGCCATGTTCTGATAGTACCCCAAGACCATCATGGTGAGTGCAGGACTCTTACTGCCGGTCAACGTAGATCGAGTGTACGCATAAAGAGAATCAACTTGTTGACCCAACTGTGCAGTTTGTGCCTGAAGCAAACTGTCTTGTGCAGCAGTGCGAACACCCGTAAGGGTCGCGATGCTATCGGCTACCCTTCGTAACTCAAAGGCTTGCTGCAATTGCGTATTGAAGCGAAGCATATATTGCTGTAAATTCTTGCTAGCCTCGGAGCCGATGACATCATATCGATCCGGAAACTCGGTGTTGGCAGGACCAAAGAAAATATTCAACTCGATACTCGACGCATCATTGATAATTGAGGCGGCCGGGTACGACTGTTTACCGATCCTTATATTAAATATCTTCTCTTCGGAAGCAGCGGCTTGCAAAGTATAAGCACCCTCTTTGTCAAGCACAGCCGAATCTACCACCAGTCGTTGCATGGTAGCCATGGGAACCTCTTCGAGATAAACGGTTTGGTTGCCGATACCCTTGACTTTTCCTGATACGGAGAAGGAGTTGCCCTGGTTGCTTTGTCCGCAAGAGAATAAAACGATAAGGGCCAGCAAGCCAACATAAGATCTTTTCATGTGCTATAGTTTAAAGAAGGGCCTGAACAGAAGCTATTACTTCGGTAAGCTTAGATGCCTCTTGACCGCCAGCGGTGGCCAAGGTTTTTTGTCCACCACCGCCTCCTTTGATAAGAGGAGCCACAATATTCTTTATAATTGAATTCGCATCGAGTGATGACGACTTTGTGAGCTCTTCTGCAACACCTATTGCCACAAAAGGCTTTCCATCGATAAGAGCGGTCAGTACAGTCACTTGGTTAGTAGCTTTTGCTCGCAACTCCAAACAGCATTTCTTCAGGGCATCGGGTGTTGCGACCTCTACCTGCTCACCGATGAAATGTACAGATCCTATTTTTTTTACCTGGCCCAACAGCCGATCGCGAAGGGCTACTATTTCTTTTTGCTCGAATTGCTCGAGTCGTTGACGAAGGGCCGTCTGCTCTTGCTGCAATTGCTCAACAGCCTTCGTAATATCTTTTGGATTTTTTAGTAGCTCCCGCAGTGATTGTAGTGTATGAGCCGTATCACGAATGTGATCGATGGCGGATTGCCCACATACAGCCTCTACACGACGTACCCCGGCAGCGACCGCCGATTCGGACAATAAAGAGAAAAGACCCAATTGACCGGTAGCCCCCACGTGAGTACCCCCGCACAATTCTACCGAGTAGGAAGGATCGGTAATCACAACCCTGACCTTATCTCCGTATTTTTCTCCAAATAGAGCCATGGCACCCAACTGCAGTGCTTCGTCTTTGGCCATGTTCTTGATGACCACGGGAATATTCTCTCTGATCTTATTATTGACGATCGTTTCTATCTGTAAGAGTTCGTCAGCAGTAACCTTTGCAAAATGCGAAAAGTCGAACCGCAGGTGCGCAGATTCTACTAACGAGCCTTTTTGTACGACATGCGTACCCAGCACCTGTCGAAGGGCGGCATGCAACAGGTGAGTCGCTGTATGGTGTGCCGCTGTTTGGTTACGTAACACCCCGTTTACCGAAGCCGTGACTGTTTCGGTAACTACCGCGGGCATCTCGGCCGTATGATGAATAATAAGGTCATTATCCTTTTTTGTATCAGTTACGGCAACGGCCTGCTCGCCGAAATGTAACCACCCAGTATCTCCTACCTGTCCTCCACTTTCAGCGTAGAACGGAGTTGCACTTAATACCCATTGGTAGCCCTCTTTGCCCTTGGCAGTAACTTTTCTGTACTTGAGTAGTTGTGCCTTGGTCTCGAGTTGCTCGTACCCAACGAACTGATTGGAACCTTCCTGTAGCACTTTCCAATCTCCGGCATCCACGGCCGTAGCCGCACGACTTCGGTCTTTTTGTTGTTTCATCTCTAGTTCAAAGCCGGCCTCGTCTACACGCAATCCATGTTCGGATGCGATCAGTCGGGTCAGATCGATCGGAAATCCATAGGTGTCGTATAGCTCAAAGGCGGCAGCCCCGGCGATAGTTCCATCTTTTGCCGATTGCACTATATCGTCAATGCGACGAAGTCCTTTTTCGAGTGTACGCAAAAAAGCTTCCTCCTCTTCACGCACTACCCGTGCCACAAAATCAACTTGTTGGTGTAATTCAGGGAAAACGTCTTGGAACTGAGTGGCCAACACGGGTACTAATTGCGTAAGTAACGGTTGACGATAGTTCAAATACGAATAGTAATAACGAACGGCTCTGCGAAGAATACGCCTGATCACATACCCGGCCCCGGTGTTAGCAGGCAACTGCCCGTCAGCGATCGTAAACCCAATGGCGCGAATATGATCGGCAATAACTCGAAAAGCAACGGCGGTCTTGGTATCGGAACCATCATAGCGAACCCCTGAAATTTTTTCGGTAGTTGCGATAGTACCACTAAATATGTCGGTATCGTAATTGGATGTTTTGCCCTGCAATACGCGCACGAGCCGTTCTAATCCCATGCCCGTATCGACATGCGTGGCAGGAAGGGGTTCGAGACTACCGTCTTTTTTACGGTTGAATTGAATAAATACATTGTTCCAGATCTCGATCACTTGCGGATGATCCTTATTGACCAGGGTCTGCCCGGGCACTTGCTTTCTCTCTTCGTCGGAGCGACAATCGATGTGGATCTCACTGCAAGGTCCACAGGGACCGGTGTCGCCCATCTCCCAAAAATTATCTTTTTTGTTACCAAAAACGATGTGCTCGTCAGATAAAAGCGTCTTCCATTTTGCAAGCGCAACAGTGGAGGGTGGAATGTTCTCTTTGGCATCGCCTTCGAAGACGGTGGCATACAGTCGGTCTTTAGGGATCTTATAAACCTCCGTCAATAATTGCCAGCTCCACTCGATGGCCTCATTCTTGAAATAGTCGCCAAAGCTCCAGTTGCCCAGCATCTCGAACATGGTATGGTGGTAGGTGTCTACCCCCACCTCTTCGAGGTCGTTATGCTTTCCGCTAACGCGCAGGCATTTTTGCGTATCGGCCGCACGCGAATAAGGTGCTTTTTTGTTACCCAGAAAATAATCCTTGAACTGGTTCATGCCCGCGTTAGTGAACATCAGGGTCGGATCGTTCTTGACCACAATAGGAGCAGAGGGTACAATGGTATGTCCCTTAGCGGCAAAGAAATCTAAAAAAGCCTTGCGTATGTCGAACGAGGTCATCATGGGGGGTAAATGCTATATTTGTCGCTGTCGCAATGCTGGCAAAGGTAAGGCAATTTAAACGCAGCTACGCTTTGGGATGAAGAAGGTAAAGTACTTTTATAACACCAACACGCTTCGCTATGAGCGACTGGAAACCCCCTTGCGGGTTAAGCTGTTGCGCGTGTTCGGTTTTGTAGCCTCAGCGCTGGTAACGGCTGCGCTGATCGCCTACCTGGCCTTTCGGTTCATCGGGTCTCCCAAAGAGAAAATATTGGAACTTCAAAATCGTGAGATACGGGAAGATTTCATCTTGTTGGCCGAACAAGTTCAGCGTATGGAAAGGCAAATGAAAGAACTCGAACAAAGGGATAACGAAGTATACCGTGCCATTTTTGAAGCAACGCCCATTCCTGATAGCGCTCGAGCGCAAGAGTTGGCCACGCAATTAGAGATCGATAAAGTAGAGAAGCTGGGAAGCCGCGAATTGGTAACCTCCATAACCCAGAGCGTCAACAATTTGCTGACCCGGATACGATCCCAACGATCCTCTTACCAAGAGGTCGCTCAGCTGATCAAAGACAAAGAGAAATTATTGGCTCATACCCCGGCCATTCAACCGGTGAGCAATAAGAACCTCAATCGGATCGCCTCCGGTTTTGGATACCGCATCGATCCCATTTACAAGACCACCAAACTGCATGCAGGGCTGGATTTTACCGCTCCGCAAGGCACCCCCATCTATGCCACGGCTAATGGGAGAGTAGAAACCGCCGGTAATACCGGTGATGGCTACGGGCGTCATGTGATCATCAATCATGGCTATGGCTATAAGACACTCTATGCGCACATGGTCAGGGTCAAGGCAAGGGTCGGGCAAACCGTAAAGCGAGGTGAGGTAATCGGGTGGGTAGGCAGCACGGGTAAGTCTACTGGGCCCCACTGCCATTATGAGGTCATCAAAAATGGAAGGCCCATCGATCCGATCTATTTCTTTTATAATGACCTGTCCCCCGCCCAATTCGATCGCATACTCAAACAAGCCGCAGCCTCTAACCAAAGTTTAGACTAAGAACGACCTAGTTTTCCACAGCACACCCAATCCGGCGCAAGGGAGAGGACCTTTATTATCTTTACAGAAGCCTATGGCCAAAAAACCTCTCACCCAGATACAACTGGATTTTGATACGCCGCCTCCGGTGACGGTTACTAACTCCATAAGCGTGGAGCCAGCCGAGCCGGTTCGAAACGATCCGCCCACTGCCCATGAGCCTGTAACAGTGAGTGAGTCTACCCCATTGGCTACCGAAGTGCCGCCGAAGTTGGATGTTGCCAACAAGGCCACCGAACCGGATGTGATGGTGGAGGCCGCCGTAAGTACAGAAGAACCACTAGTAGGCATCAGAAGAATTAAACTAAAAGAAAATCCAGCGGCCATCCCCGGAAAAAGAGGTAGACGTTCACTCAAGGAAATTGCCAGCAGAGTCGACCTGATCGAGATACCCGAAGACGAAGAACTCTTCAAAAAACAATATTACTCGATTGGAGAGGTGGCTACGATGTTTCGCGAAAAACAATCCTTGATCCGCTATTGGGAAACAGAGTTCGACATTCTGCAACCCCGCAAGAACAGAAAAGGAGATCGCTACTTTAGACCGGTCGATATCAAAAACCTGGTCCTGATCTACGATCTGCTGCGCAGAAGAAAGTTCACGATCGACGGTGCCCGCGACTACCTGAAGAAAAATAAAAAAGCCGAAGATCGTTTTGCGCTGATCCAATCGCTGCAACAAATCCGTAATTTCTTAGTGGAGCTACGCTCTAATCTATAACTGAACCATGTATCGTAAACAAATTCTCGGTATCATCCTATGCCTTTTGTCGGTAGCAGCCTTGGCGCAGACCCCGTACGAAGTACTTCAGGAAAGGCCCAACGAGAAGACCCTCAAAGGCTGGCTGACCCGCACGGTGCTCGAGCAAGAGAACAGCTTTACCTGGATGCAGGAAAATTATAAGGCCTATCAACCCCATGCGGCCGGACTACAAACCCTGCGGCAATATAAAGACTCTGTTCGCTTTTTGGTTTTTATGGGCACCTGGTGCGAAGACTCTCATTTTATTATTCCCCGCTTCTTTGCACTGGCCGATGCGGCCGGTCTACCAGCCGATCGGATATCGCTGGCCGGCGCAGACAGAAATAAAACTACCTGGGGCCAATTAAGTGCCACCCTGCAGGTCGACCTGGTCCCGACTATCATTGTTTACCGTCAAGGTAAAGAGTTAGGGCGTGTGATAGAATACGGCCGTTACGGTCAATTTGATCGCGAGATCGGAGAGATCATTCAAAAAGGATTTCAGCAGTAAGCCCTTTGTTCCCTACGCCATTTTGGAGGCTCGGCTATCTACCGGCCACTCCAGTTCCAATTCATGCACAAGTGAGAGTACCTGCACATTGATCTTTTCGCGTAAACTATTGAAGTCTTCGAGCGGAAGAGGCGCTGTATAATAATCGGCCTCGATAAAAACAGATCCGGAACGAATATCCGATAACAGCACCGAGTACTGCTCTATGAGAGGGTCTTGTAACAGAACCCTGATCTCTTTTACCAATGCCTCGAGCTTTGCCGGTGTAGCCTTAGCCGATAATTCTAGTTTGATGTCGGCCCTTCGTTGAGAGCGTAGCGAAAGATTATCGAGTATGCTATCGACCATCTGCTTATTGGGGACCGTTACGAAGGTCTTTTGCTCGGTACGAATACGAGTACTGCGAAGCCCGATCTTTTCTACGGTACCCGTAATTGCGTTGACCTTGACCAGATCGCCGGTGATAAAAGGCTTATCGAAAAAGATGATGAACGAGGCGATGAGGTTTTCGAGACTTTCTCGTAAGGCCAATGCAATGGCCGCACCCACGATACTCAATCCCGTAACCAAACTCCCGATATCGAATCCGAACACAAAGCTGAGTACCAGCAAGACAGCGTTTATGACCAGGATGACCTTAAAGAAATCCTTGAAAAAAACGATCAGCTGGTTGTCGGAAAGATCAGGTGTTCGACTAGCTCTTTTTTCAAGCAAGATCGCAGCAAAATCAATGCCACGTAACAATAAAGAGGTAAGCGTGGCAATGATCAATAGTTTACCAATTGCGTGTAAAATGTCGCGGGCCTCAAAACGGTAGATCTCAACATTGAGGGCCGATGGAAACTGAAGTCGGTAAAGGGCAACGATCAACACGACTACCACCACAAATCGCTGAAGAGGTGTTATGACCAATGCGTTGAACTGAGAACGCTCTACCTTGTTCAACACACGACCTAACCAGTGAAAAAGCCATCCGGCCAACACTGCGGAGAGATAGCGACGACAAAACCATACGACCAGAATAACAGCCCCCACGATCGTGTAGGCCTGAATGGTATTTTCTCCCCACTGCTGTTGCCAGAAACTATTCATGACTAGCCATTTTGACGGTTCGTGATCAATTTATGATGCTGGTCGGTATAAAAACGTAACGAAAGGTCGCTGCCGTCAAGTACTGCATAGCTAAAATAACGGATCCAATCGCCCAGATTGATGTAGCGAGCCGCAGAAGGGTTCGGCGATAACTCCCAGTCAATAGGCAAATGGCGATGACCGAAAATAAAATAATCGACGGGGTCTTTCTTCAGTTGTTCCTTACAATAGGTAATGAGCCACTCCTGATCGGGACCTCGAAATACTTCTTCTGCTGCACCGGTCTTGGCCCTGCTCTGTTGACTAAAGTACTCGGCGATACCCATTCCAACTACCGGAGGCAACCAACCAAACAAGTGCTGACAAAGCGGATTGCGAAAGATCCGTTTTAATCGCTTGTAGCCTTCGTCGCCAGGGCCTAATCCGTCACCATGCCCGATGTGCAGCCGACACCCATTTCGCTCGATGGTGATGGGATCGTAATATATTTTAATACCCAACTCTTGTTGAAAATAATCCTTCATCCACATATCGTGATTGCCGACAAAAAAATTAAGGGAAATGCCGGCATCGCTACAAGCAGCGAGTTTTCCCAGTAAACGCACTTGTCCTTTAGGAACGACCTTTTTGTATTCGTACCAGAAATCGAATAGGTCGCCCATTAAAAAGATCTCGGCAGCGTCTTGCAAGGCTTGGTCTAAAAAACGGCAGATGATTTTTTCTCGTTGCAAACTGAGTTGGGCAGTGGGGGCTCCCAGATGAAAATCGGAGAGAAAATAAATCTTAGTTCCCGGAGGGCTGGGATGATCAACAGCAGTCATGGTATAAATGTAAGAAAGCGGTCCGACATCAGGATTCCACCAAAAACAAATACACTTCTTTAGGCCCGTGTACGCCCACTACCAATGTCTTCTCAATATCGGCCGTGCGACTCGGGCCGGTAGCAACTGTGAGCAAGGAGGGAAATTGAGTACCCTGCTTCTCGCGAGCAGCTCCTAGTGCATCTTTGATATCGTCGACCATCTGATCCACAAAGGCGATACAAATATGAATGGGTGCATAGACACTGGCCGTGCGGCCTTGTTGCTGTGCACTGCTCAAGACGATCGATCCGGTACGAGCCACCAGGTATTCACAGCCGGTAACCGATACCTGACAACCGGCCAGGTCAGTAGTGGTGAGTCGCTCGGAGAGTGGCTCACCCAATAGACTAATAAATCTTTCCTCGGCACAAAAGATAGGTGACCAATCTTGCTTACGTACCAAACTTGCAAATTGAAAGGCCAACTCTTGTCGATTGATACAGTAGATGAACTTGCCCTGCAACTTGGTGAATTGCTCTGCAAATTCTATTTCGCGCTCTTGGGAAAGCGCGGGGTAGATGGCCTGGTTTTTTTCACTCTGCGGAAAGGGTATGGGCGTAGTATGCGCCAACGCCTCTCGAATGCGCTTGAGCATGTTTTCCTTGGCAGGTGATACGTTCATACTGATCCGTTAATAAGGAGGAGCCTCGTTGGTAGATTCCGTATCGTCAGAAAAAGCGGGCGGCAATACAGCAGGACCGGTGGAAGGCGCAGCCAACTCATCGCTGGTCGCCGCAGCCTGATCGGCTACAGGCAGTGCTGTTGCTTCCGGAGCTGAGGGTACAGGAGTATGATCAGCCAACGGCTTTTTCTCCTCGAACGGACGCTTTCCGATCAGCGCCTCCACATCACTTTGAAAAAGAACTTCCTTTTCGAGCAGTGCGTTGGCAAGGGTCTCCACTTCGGTACGCTTATCGGTAAGCAACTGCTTGGTCTTTGCATAAGCTTCATCGATCAGATGCCTGACCTCAAAATCGATCATCTTAGCCGTATCGTCCGAGTAGGGCTTGGTAAAGGCATTTTCTTGTTGCGGATCGTAAAAACTTACGTTCCCCACTTTTTCATTCATGCCATACACCGTGACCATGGCATAGGCGGTACGGGTAATTTGTTGCAGATCGTTCTGCGCACCCGTAGAGATCTTGCCGAAGAAAATATCTTCGCTGGCCCTGCCGCCCAACGTCATACAGATCTGGTCGTTGAGCTGATCGGTATTATAGAGATATTGTTCCTTGGGAGTGTATTGCGCATACCCCAATGCGGCCGTGCCGCGCGGAACGATGGTCACTTTAAGCAACGGATAAGCATGTTCGAGGAACCAACCGCAAACGGCATGACCTGCCTCGTGATAGGCTATTATCTTCTTTTCTTCGGGTGAGATGATCTTGTTCTTTTTTTCGAGTCCGCCAATTACTCTGTCCACCGCATCTTGAAAATCCTGCATGTCGACGGCCTCTTTGTTCTTACGAGCAGCGATCAGGGCTGCCTCGTTGCATACATTGGCAATATCGGCACCCGCAAATCCGGGGGTCTGTTCGGCCAGCTTATGAATGTCAAGTGTCTTGGATACCTTGATAGGCTTCAAGTGCACCTTAAAAATATCCTCTCTACCTTTTAGGTCAGGTTTATCGATAGTGATCTGGCGATCGAATCGGCCGGGACGGAGCAGCGCGCTATCGAGCACATCGGGCCGATTGGTAGCGGCCAGCACAATGATCCCCACATCGGTGCCAAATCCATCCATCTCGACCAGCATTTGATTGAGCGTACTCTCCCGCTCATCATTGCTCATCATCGCATTCTTTCCACGAGCCCGTCCAATGGCATCGATCTCATCTATAAAAATGATGCAAGGCGCTTTTTCGCGCGCTTGCTTAAATAGATCGCGTACACGGCTGGCACCCACTCCCACGAACATCTCCACAAAATCGGATCCGCTCAAACTAAAGAAAGGCACCTGGGCTTCTCCGGCCACCGCTTTGGCCAATAGGGTCTTTCCGGTTCCTGGAGGGCCGATCAACAAAGCACCTTTAGGGATCTTTCCACCGAGGTTAGTATACTTTTTGGGGTTCTTTAAAAAGTCGACGATCTCCATTACCTCTACCTTGGCTTCGTCGAGACCGGCCACATCAGCAAAGGTGATATTTACGCGAGTGCCTTTATCGAACAAGGTGGCTTTTGATTTTCCGATGCTGAAGATTCCGCCACCACCGGGTCCGCCGCCGGCGCCGCCACCCATTTTGCGCATCACCAATATCCACACTGCGGCAAAGGCAAGGATAGGTAGAATAAACTGAAGGATGCCACCAAACCAATCTCGCTCTGTCTCTACATCGTAAGCGATCTCGCGAATGGGTATTTTATCGCCAGCTTCATTCTTGATCTCTTTATTGTCGCGATAAAAATCGTCCATCGATTTCTTGAACACATCGGCCCCCGTGATCTTGAAGGCCATATGTGGTCCCTTCTCGTCGACCTTGCCGCCACCCGATGCGTCTTTGAGCACTTTTTCGTGTGCCTTCCGGCCCGCAGCGGTCAGATGGACCTTTACCAATTTACGGTTATCGACGATCGTATAGCGATCGACCTCTCCGCGCGTGATCATGGTCTTGAAATCAAGCTCATTGATCTTGGCCATGTTGGGGGCAAGAGGACCGAACAACGACGATCCGATCAACAAGGCCAATATGATGGCATACAACCAATAGATATTGAACTGCGGTCCCTTACGGGGTGAATTACCCGTAGAAGGTCCTTCCGGGGTGCGTTTTTCGTTAGATGAAGACATGTTATTATTCCTGTTCATTGATAGTAGTATAATGCAACCGAAGCCAAATTGTTGCATGCTGTTTTATTAATCAGGCCTCCTCATGCTCCGTGAGGACGGCATCGCTCCACATTTCTTCGAGCCGGTAGAAGCGACGGCTGTCTGGGTGCAGGATGTGAACGACCACATTCACATAATCGATGAGCACCCACTGTAATTGCTGTTGGCCCTCTTGATGAAACGGACGTTCGGCACAAACCTGGTTGACCTTGTCGATGACGTTATCGGTAATGGCCCTGATCTGGGGGGCATTGCCCGCTTCACAAATAATAAAGAAATCGGCGACGGCTTCGTTGATCTTTCGGAGATCGAGCGATACGATCTGTTGTCCTTTTTTCTCCCCGATGGCAGCGATAATGGTCTTGATGATCTTGGAGCTTTTTGTGAGACGCTTTATCGTCTTTTTGCCAGCGGTCGAAGGCTTCTTCTTGCCGCCGGCCAATAATGCCAGTTGTTCCAACTATTCGATTGCTTTAGTTTCGTGTATCCGTTTACACTGTAAAAATAGCGATTAATTGCCACACCCCTCCGTTAACATAGGCGAACCCTTCATCAGTTTTTCGCAGGTAGGAAGCACCAACGACGAGGCCCGCAAGGCCATACAAGAGGGCTTGGCCACGCATGGAATGGCTTTCTTCAGTAGCAACCAGGTGGCAGGAAGGGGGCAACGAGGAAAAAGTTGGTCGTCAACGCCCGGAGCTTCAATGGCGCTATCCATACTGATTCGTCCCGATTTTTTAACTGTTTTACAACAATTTGAGCTTAATAGGGCCCTGGCCTTGGGGGTATGGGATGCCGTTGCGGCCCACACCGGATCATCGAAACTTCGCCTTAAATGGCCCAACGACCTGTACTGGGAAAACAAAAAACTGGGAGGGATGCTGATCGAATCGGTTGTCACCGGTTCGGGACAGTGGCTTTGGGCCATCGCAGGCATCGGACTAAACAGTAACCAACACAGCTTCGACCCCTCCTTGCCCAACCCCATTTCACTTTTTCAGATCACAGAAAAAGAGCACGACCCGTATACAGTGGCCCGAAGCCTTTGCCCTTTTTTACAAGCGCGGCTTGAACAACTAAAAGAGCAAAAAACAGGTTTGCTGCAAGAAGCCTATGAGCAGCGACTGTACAAAAAAGGCGAGAGTGCCCGCTTTAGAAGCGGCGACCGAACCTTTAGTGCCATAGTTAAGGGAGTTGCCGGTAATGGCGAACTGTTGCTCGAGGGAGAACCTACCTCGTTCGCGACCGGCGCTATTGAATGGCTATTGCCCGATCAATAAGTGGGATCGAGGATCTCGTTGGCATGCTCGCTGCTGCGGGGTTTGGTAATAACCCTTTCGATGATACCTTTTTCGTTTATGATGAATGTGGTACGCAATACACCCATATATTTTCTACCGTACATCGACTTCTCTGCCCACACCCCGTAAGCCTTTAGGACCTTTTGATCGGTATCGGCCAGTAAGGTAAAAGGCAGTTCATGCTTTTCGCGAAACTTCCGGTGTAGTGCAGCATCATCGGGGCTGACGCCCACCACCACATATCCTTTTTTGATCAAGGCTTTATGATGATCACGAAGGTTGCAAGCCTGCACAGTACAGGTTGAGGTAAGGTCTTTGGGGTAGCAGTACAAGACAAGTTTCTTTCCTTTAAAAGAAGATAGTGTGACTTTGTTGCCGTCCTGATCGATCGCGCTAAAAGAGGGGGCCTTATCGCCCGGCTGTAGAGGAGTCATGATTAAGAGTGATAAAAGGGTGAAAGGATGATCTCGATATTGGTGTAGTTCGAACTATTTTTTCAGCGTTTTCGTTTAGCACTATATCGTTTCTTTTTGACAGGGGGTCGGTAGGGAGCGCGCTTGATATACCAACTACGCGTTGTCTGGTTACCCACCCCATCTTCAACAGTGACAACCAGCTGATGAGTGCCGTAGGGGCAACGTTCATCGAAACGATAGATCCAGCTACGTCCTTTATCGTTGGTAAAACGCAGCCATTGGCCATTTAGTTCAGCACGAAACGAACGGATAATTCCAAAATTATCGGTTGGCGTAAAGACGATCGAACGGCTGGCACTCAGATCGATAGTGTCGCCGCTACCCGGTAACCGAACATCGGGTGCCAGCGTATCGATATAAGCTTGAAAGTATCCAAAGTCGTCAAAGGAAGCCACGATCCACCCCTGCTGATAGAGTGCCGGCTTTGTTTTTTTGACCGACCCCCAACTTCGCTGCATCACTACGTTGGATTGTAGCCGTTCGTCTAAAGGTTGTGCCGCCTTTAATTTTATCTGTACATCGGTATGCAATGGCCAAGTGGCGCTGTTGAAACGATGTCTTCTGGTTATGGCGGGTGGCAATAACGGACCGGCATCTACCTGATAGTCGAAGGGCACGCTGTCATAGACAGCATTGGCAGTAGCCATCAGCTCAACGTCGGCACGTTTAAAAGAGAATGGCTGACCGGGCAGCAGGTACGTCAATCGCTGCTCGATCTTGCCTGAAAAGGCCGCAGCAGGCAGGGTGGCGGATGGAACGACTGGCTGTGCTTTGCGCTGTAATTGAAAGCTGATCGGCGTGCGATTACCATAGGTATCCTCGACCCAGATCATCACCTGATGTTGCAAGGTGTCCGTCAAGTTGATCACACCATTGTCCGAAAATTTTTTGTAGATCCCGCTGGCCTCACCGGGTAAAGGAGACAGATGCTGGTAGAGCGTTCCTCCTCGTTGCTTATGAGCGTAATCAATATGGGCATTGATATAACCGGTCTGTTCGTAGTCGATGCTGTCAATGGTGAAACTCGCTATTGGCCTCTCGTCTAGTGAAACAGAAGCCGCATATATACCGTTGGGATTAGAAGAACCGCTGACCTGATCGAATGCTTGTATGGCAAAGCTGAGTTGTTGCCATGGGGTCTTGAGCAGAGGCCCGGTGGCCAATCCATAACCCGTTGCCATTTTTTTTAAGGGGATCACTTGCGGACGCTGGTCGGTCAAACTTCGGGAGCGATCGTATACCACCAGTGATTTGATCACAGGAGGCACACGGTCTGGCAGCGAAAATCCAAATAACAACGGATTAAGGCGTTTGGAAGATTTGGTATCGATGATCTCAAAATGTAAGTGGGGGCCGGCCGATCCGCCAGTATTGCCACTATACGCAATCAGCTGACCCTGACGTACCGGAAATTGATCCGGGCTTAGCCGCAACTCGACTGCCCATGACTCTTGTGCATATTGCTGACTGGTTACATATTGTTCAATGGCTGGCGCAAAATCATTCAAATGGGCATAGAGGGTCGAAAGCCCGTTGGGATGATCGATAACGATAAACCTGCCAAAACTGAGAGGCCTTACCCCTATAAAAGAGATATGACCGGCCGCTGCCGCCCTAACCGGAAGGTTTTCGCGGGCCTCGGTGCGGATATCAAGCCCCATGTGCCAGTGATTGTTACGCAACTCCCCAAAGTTGGCAGTGAGTTCCATTGGAATATACATTGGGTTGATAAAATACCCCTGGGGATAGCGAGGCGACTGGGCCCAGGTCATCCAAAGAAACAATTGGCAAGCGGTCGCTAGCAATAATCTGCGCATGCGCAAAAATAGCAGGGTTCGGCAAAGAAAATACTGCAATCGGTTCAAGAAAAATAACCGCATTCCCTTAGCTTTGCACAATTTGTTTTTTTTTACCGCCCTGCCGCGAAAAAATAAAAGATGCCTAAAGACACCTCCCTTCGTTCGGTACTGATCATAGGATCGGGACCTATTATTATCGGACAAGCCTGCGAGTTTGATTACTCGGGCACCCAAGCTGCCCGTAGCCTGCGCGAAGAGGGCATCAAGGTCATCTTGATCAATAGCAATCCGGCTACCATCATGACCGATCCAATGATGGCCGACAGGGTTTATCTTTTGCCACTTACCGTTGAGAGCATCGAAAAGATCTTGCAAGAAAACCAGATCGATGCGGTGTTACCCACCATGGGCGGCCAAACGGCGCTCAACTTGGCCAAAGAAGCCGAAGAGCTGGGGCTGTGGAAACAATACAACGTGCGATTGATAGGGGTCGATATCAAAGCCATCGACAAGGCCGAGGACCGCGAAAAGTTCCGGCAATGGATGATCGAACTGGGAATAACGGTGGCCACCGCCAAGACCGCCAATTCTTTTTTAGAAGGAAAAGAGTTTGCCCAAGAAATCGGTTTTCCGCTGGTGATAAGACCTTCGTTTACGCTGGGCGGAACCGGGGGTGGCTTCGTGCACGACAAAGATGACCTCGACGAGGCCCTCAACAGAGGACTGCAAGCCTCGCCCATTCACGAAGTGCTGGTAGAAAAAGCGGTATTGGGGTGGAAAGAATTTGAATTGGAGCTGCTGCGCGATGCCGCCAATAACGTCTGTATAATTTGTACGGTAGAGAACTTCGATCCCATGGGTGTACACACCGGCGACTCCATTACAGTTGCGCCGGCCATGACGCTCAGTGATACGGCCATGCAACTCATGCGCAATACCGCAATTCGCATGATGCGTGACCTAGGCAACTTTGCCGGGGGATGTAACGTACAGTTTGCCCTTAACCCAGAGACCGAAGAGATCATCGCCATCGAGATAAATCCCCGTGTAAGTCGCTCCTCGGCCTTGGCCAGCAAAGCCACGGGGTACCCTATTGCCAAGATCGCGGCCAAACTGGCCATCGGTTACAACTTGGACGAATTACAAAATCAGATCACCAAAACCACCTCGGCCTATTTCGAACCTGCCCTCGACTATGTGATCGTCAAGATTCCCCGCTGGAACTTCGACAAGTTTAAAGGGGCCAACGATACATTGGGGTTGCAGATGAAAAGTGTGGGCGAGGTAATGGGTATCGGCCGAAGTTTTACAGAGGCCATTCAAAAAGCCTGTCAGAGCCTGGAGAACAATGCCGTGGGGTTGGGCTACTATGGAAAAAGCCTGATGCGGGCCGAAGAATTGCTCGAATACATCAAGACCCCGAAATGGGATCGCCTGTTCCGCATCAAAGATGCCTTGCAAGCCGGCATTTCGGTAGGCTCGATATCGAAAGCCACCAATGGGATCGATCGATGGTTTTTGTTTGAGATCCAAAAGATCGTGGCCATCGAAAAAGAATTGGAGAATTACAGCGTGGACGATCTGCCAGAAGCCCTACTCGAAAAAGCAAAGTTGCATGGCTTCAGCGATGAGCAGATCGCGCGCATCATTCGCAATGGTAACGAAGATGCCATCTACGAAAGAAGAAAAAAGATCGGACTCACAAGGGTGTATAAGATGGTAGACACTTGTGCGGCCGAGTTCGAGGCCAAGACCCCCTATTTCTACTCGACATTTGAGAGAGGTCACCACAACGAAAGTATCGTTAGCGACAAGAAGAAGATAATCGTACTCGGCTCGGGGCCTAACCGTATTGGACAGGGGATTGAGTTCGATTACTGCTGCGTACATGGACTACTCGCCATCAAAGAGGCCGGCTTCGAATCCATTATGGTCAATTGCAATCCCGAGACGGTCTCTACCGATTTCGACATGGCTGACAAGCTTTATTTCGAGCCCGTGTACTGGGAGCATCTGTGGGAGATCATCGAGCACGAAAAACCAGAGGGTGTAATTGTGCAATTGGGCGGACAAACCGCACTTAAGTTAGCAGAGCGCTTACACAAGAAAGGAATTCGGATCATCGGTACCTCTTTCGATAGTCTAGACATTGCCGAAGACCGTGGGCGCTTTAGCGACATGCTCAAAGCCTTGTCTATTCCTTACCCTGAATATGGAACGGCCTGGTCGGTTGACGATGCCGTGGCGGTGGCCAATAAAGTGGGTTACCCAGTTTTGGTAAGACCTTCGTACGTCTTGGGCGGGCAACGCATGCGAATCGTGATCAACGACGAAGAAGTAGAAAGCGCCGTGGTAAGCTTGCTCAAGCATATTCCCGGCAATAAGATCCTGATCGATCACTTTCTGGACCGCTGCCAAGAGGCTGAGATCGACGCCATCTTCGACGGTGAGGATTTTCACGTAATGGGCGTAATGGAACATATTGAGCCTGCCGGTATCCATTCAGGAGACAGCAATGCCGTATTGCCTGCCTTCAACTTATCGCCGCTCATTGTTCAAAAGATGGAGGAGTACGCCGAAAAAATTGCCAGGTCGCTGGAGATCCGCGGTCTTATCAATATTCAGTTTGCCATCAAAGACGGAAAGGTCTTTGTTATCGAGGCCAACCCACGTGCATCTCGCACAACGCCCTTTATTGCCAAGGCCTATCAAATTCCTTATCTCAACATTGCTACCAAGGTGATGTTGGGTACGCACAAGCTGCGCGATTTTACCATAAAAAAGAATCTCACCGGGTTTGCCATCAAAGAACCGGTCTTCAGCTTCAACAAGTTTCCTGGCGTAAACAAAGAGTTAGGGCCTGAAATGAAATCTACGGGCGAGGCTATTCGCTTTATTGAAAATCTGCGGGATCCCTATTTTCGTCAGCTGTACAAAGACAGAAGCATGTATTTAAGCAAATAAGCCGGTGAATTAGCCCTGGCATTTGGCGTGGACAGCCACTATTTTTTTGTCCATGCATCCCACCTTGCTTTACTACTGGTACCGTACTCCTGTGCTGCGACCGGTACTGGCACTTTCGGCCGGCATCATTACACAATGGTATACGCCCTTCTCTCTCTTTACACTTTATTTAATAGTGGCACTCACCACGGTGTTGTGGCTTGTCATTTTCTTGGCTCCCGATAGATGGCAAAGACTGGCCGGACCCACCTCGCTACTGGCAGGCGGATCTCTATTTTTTTTAGGAGGCGTTTTTCTTTGTATCAATAACGATATAAGAAATGATCCGAGATGGTTAGGCAACGATACTATAAGCGGCAGTGGTTCTACCTGGGAGTACCTTGTGGCTGAAGAGCCCATACAAAAAAAACGCAGCTATGCGCTTACTGCAATGGTGCTTGCCAGACACTTTCACAACCAGCGCTACCCGCAACACGGAAAATTGCTGGTCTACTTACCCAACGATCAGCAGGCAACTCGGCTACGACCGGGCGATACTATCAAGTCGGACCGCCCTCCTCTGTTAATAGCACCTCCGCAAAATCCGGGAGAGCGCAACTGGCAGCAAGCTCACCTGATGAAAGGAATCACGCATCGTATCTACCTACGGCCTGATGAATACCGGATAATTTCCGGCGACTCCTCTTTTAGCTTTCGCCGAAACCTATGGCTTCTCAAAAAAAAGATACTTGGAATACTGCAGCGACACATCAGCGACCCTGCTGCTGCAGGACTGGCTAAAGCCCTATTGATCGGCTACCGGCAAGACCTTGATCCCGCACTCAGTCGCTCCTACGGTAACACGGGTGTGATTCATATTATTGCTATTTCTGGTATGCATCTCGCATTGATTGGAGGCTTACTGGGTTGGTGCTTGAGACCACTTGAGCGCTGGAGACCGCTTAAGCAGTTGACCCAATTATTGATACTAGGTAGTCTCTGGATTTTTAGTTTACTGGCTGGGGGTGCGCCCTCTTTACTCAGAGCCACCCTCTTGTTCAGTACAATTGTTATGGGACAGCTCTTGAAACGACAGGGAAACACGTTGAACAACCTGATGGTCTCAGCCTTGCTCTTACTTTGTTATGACCCGTTTTGGCTATGGGACCTTGGCTTTCAACTTTCGTTCGCAGCTGTTGCTGGAATTATACTCACCGGCAGATATCTGTCCAGACAACTTAGCCACGTCCGCTTTTGGTGGCATGCCCCCGGCCAGTTGATCGCTATCAGCATAGCTGCACAATGGCTAACTACCCCTCTCTCCCTTTATCATTTTCATCAGTTTCCAGGCGCATTTTTAATAGGTAATCTGGTCGCCGTTCCGCTCTCCAATATCGTCTTGACTGGTTTGCTACTACTGATGGTCTTTAGCCCTTTTCCGCTACCCGCCACACTGATCGGTAAGGCTGCCGAGTGGTTGATCGGGCTCATGAACCAATACATTAAAGAAGTGGAGCGCATTCCCGGCCTATTACTGACCGATCTGCATTGGGAGCTATTCGAAACGATACTATTATTTATTTTTCTCTTGGCACTTTTACATTGGATCATCAATCAAAGTACTACCGGTCGTATACTCTCTATTAGTGTGGGCCTCTCTTTGATAAGCTGGCAAGCAGGCAGGCTATATCTGCAACGTCAACAGCAACTGATCGTCATCTACCAATTGAACGGAATGACCGCCATCGATTGGATCACAGGAACACACTGCTACAGCCGTATCGACAGCTTGGCTGCGAGCGATCGACAACAACTTCATTATACACTTCGACAGTCCCGACTATCGTACGGTATACGACAGATCGTACCCCTGCCAACAGGACAACAGGTACGGCTGGGCCAAAAAAGAATATGGATGGCCGATAAACAGCGCATACCCCCACGCCCAGACTCTACCCTGATCGATCTGTTAGTAATCAGCCGCCGATCTCCCTACGACGGAAAAGACTGGGTTTGCGGACGAAAAATTGGAAAAGCTGTCATCGACGGTTCTACCGGCACACGTACGCGCGAGCAATGGACATTTTTGCTCGATAGCCTGGGCATTGCAGTACACGACACAAAGAGGGCGGGTGCCTTTGTAAGCTCCCTTCGATAAAGTACCTTCGCCTCTTCTTATCAGCCCGCCCTTTAGCAATGAATAAACAAATTCGAACCGCACTCATTTCCGTCTTTTACAAAGACGGACTGGAACCCCTCATCCATCAATTGCATCAATTGGGGGTCACCATCTACTCGACCGGTGGCACACAACAGTTCATCACATCCCTGGGTGTACCTGTAATACCGGTCGAAACCTTGACCGGGTATCCTTCTATTTTAGGAGGAAGGGTGAAGACCTTGCACCCTTCGGTATTTGGCGGCATCTTGGGAAAACGTGATGATGCCACGCATGCAGCAGAGATGCAGCAATACAATATACCGACGCTCGATCTGGTCATTGTAGATCTCTATCCTTTCGAAGAGACCGTGGCCGCCACCAACGAAGAAAAAGCCATCATCGAAAAAATCGATATCGGGGGGCCTTCGATGATCAGGGCAGCGGCCAAGAACTTTGCTGATGTAGCCGTTATTGCTGCCAAAAAAGAATATGATATTGTACGTCAATGGTTGGCCGATCAGCAAGGCATGATCACACTGGCACAACGAAAACAACTGGCTGCGGATGCATTCGCGATCGTGGCACAATACGATGCCGCTATTGCACAGTACTTTGACCCGCAAGGAGCCACAGGATTTGTAAAGGCCATCGGCACATCGCGCAGCTTACGGTATGGAGAAAATCCGCACCAAAACGCTTTATTCTATGGGCGCACCGAAGAACTTTTTACTCAGCTACATGGTAAAGAACTTTCCTATAATAATTTGCTCGATATAGACGCCGCTATACAATTGATAGGAGAATTCGACGAAACCTGCTTTGCCATCATCAAACACAATAACGTATGTGGCATCGCACTGCGCCCTACGGTATTCGCTTCCTGGCAAGCAGCCCTGGCCGGCGACCCGGAAAGTGCTTTTGGAGGCGTACTGGTCTGTAACCAGCCCATAGACAAAGAGACGGCGGCCTCTATTCAGGATATTTTCTTTGAAGTACTTATGGCCCCTTCGTTCAACGAAGAGGCGCTGCAACTTTTGCAAGCAAAAAAGAATCGCATATTGCTGCAATTGCACCCGCATACGGCCTCCCTCAGGCAATTTAGATCGGTTTTGGGAGGTGTGCTGGTACAAGACAACGATACGGGGAATGTGGCCGAATGGAACCAGGTATCGGGTTTGCCCTGCAACGACGATACAAAGGCCGATCTCTTAGTAGCCAATCTAATTGCCAAGCACCTAAAGTCGAATGCGATCGCATTGGTAAAAAACAAACAGCTGATCGGTAAAGGCTGCGGACAAACCAGTCGTATCGATTCTCTGCGCCAGGCACTCGAAAAGGCCCGACAATTTAATTTTGACCTGCGAGAAGCTGTAATGGCCAGCGATGCCTTCTTTCCATTCGGAGATTGTGTTGAAATGGGATACCAAGCCGGCATCACCGCTTTTATTCAACCAGGCGGCTCTATTCGAGATCAAGATTCCATCGACTATTGCAAACAACACCAGCTAACGCTGATCTTGACCGGACAGCGACATTTTAAACACTAATTTCCTACACAAGCGAAATGGTTGCGACACAGGCCGCTCGGCCCAAGGCATTACTGGCGCTGGCGGCCGTTTGTTTTCTTTGGGGAACTACCTGGGTAGCCTCCAAAGAGGGAACTCGACATATCCCTGCGCTCCAACTGGCCGGTATGCGACAACTGGCGGCAGGGATCCTGTATGTTTGTTTTTTTCTGTACAAACGAGCACCACTCCCCCGTGGCAGAGAATGGAGACCCATACTCTTGTTGAGTTTTTTGAATTTTGTGATGAGTAACGGTCTTAGTACGTGGGGGGTCAAGTATATTTCTGCAGGACTTGGCTCTATTATGGGAGCCATCTTTCCACTTTGGTTGGTCGTAATTGGTTTTTTTACCCAAAAGGAAAAAATGCCGCGAGCCGCGATTGCCGGACTTTTGTTAGGGTTCGTTGGCGTTTGTATTATTTTTTACGACCATCTGCAAGATTTTCTCATCCCCGATTTCCGCTTTGGCATTATGCTATCGTTGATCGCCACTTGGACCTGGGCCTTTGCCACACTATATACAAAACAACAAGCCGCTAGATTTAACCCCTACTTTAGTTTGGGTATACAAATGCTGTTGTCCGGCCTATTGCTAACAGCTTTTACGCAAGCAACGGGCTGGTCTATTCCACTCGCCTCTATTCCCACCCGTGCATGGATGGTGATGGGTTATCTGGTATTTTTTGGATCCGTTTTATCTTTTATTGCCTATTTGTATGCCTTGCAGCATTTGCCCACGGAGCAGGCGTCGATTTATGCCTACGTAAATCCGGTTGTAGCCTTACTATGCGGTGCACTCCTTTTCGACGAAAGGATCACTCTTTACATTTTAGTGGGAGGCGCTGTGACTCTCTTGGGGGTATGGCTCGTTAACAAAGCGTTCAAGGCAGGGTTGCCTTAGCGATCACCGTATTTCTCTCTCCAGCGTTGGTTAAAGGTCTTCTCCGGAAAATGAAGTTCCCCTCGTTGTGCGGTCCAACCTGTTACCACTTTATTGACAAACCAGTTCTTCATCTTACCCGAGGCCAGATTGAGGGCCGGACGAAACAGCATGGCTTGCTTCCAAGCGCGCCAAGCGATCTTCTCGAGTAGTTCTGCCTTTCCGGCGCGTACCGATTCGTAACGATTTTCGAGCAATAATTCGTGCAGGTTGATCTTAACGGCACACACCTCGGTGCAGTTACCGCATAAAGAAGAGGCAAAGCTCAAGTGCTTAAAATCGTCCATTCCCTGTAAGTGAGGCGTAATGACCGAACCGATAGGACCGCTATAGGTAACCCCGTAGGCATGCCCACCGATGTTCTTGTAAATAGGACAAGCATTCAAACAGGCGCCACAACGAATGCAATACAGACTTTCGCGTTGTCTTTCGTCGGCAAGGATGTTGGTGCGGCCGTTGTCAAGCAAGATCACATACATGTCGGTGGGACCATCGGTCTCACCGGGCTGGCGGGGACCGGTGATCAGCGAGTTGTATACGGTTACCTGCTGACCGGTACCGAACGTTGCCAATAAAGGCCAGAATAAACCCAGATCATTTACCGAAGGAATTACTTTTTCGATACCGGCAATAACGATATGCGTAGCGGGCCAGGCACAACTGAGTCTCGCGTTGCCTTCGTTCTCAGTTACGGCAATACCTCCCACGTCGCTCACAATAAAATTGGCCCCTGTGACCCCGATCTCGGCCTGCACATATTTTTCGCGCAAGATCTCACGAGCCGTCAGGGTGAGTTGCTCGGGCGTTGCCTTGGGATCGGTACCCAGCTTTTCAGCAAAAAGTTTAGCCACATCCTCTTTGCTCTTGTGCATGGCAGGGGTTACAATATGATAGGGAGCTTCCCCATCAAGTTGCTGGATGTATTCACCCAGATCGGTCTCCACACTTTCAATGCCAATACTTTGCAGGTAATCGTTAAGATGAATCTCTTCGGTAACCATGCTCTTACTCTTGACGAGCGTCTTGCATTTTTTCTCTCTACAAATACGGCCGATGGCCTCCAGGGCCTGCTGGGCATCTTCGGCCCAGATTACTTTGGCCCCTCTGCGTGTTATGTTGGCTTCGAAAAGTTCTAATTGCTGATCGAGAGTAGCGATCGCTTTCCACTTGGCATTCTTGGCGCGTTCGCGGGCCAACTCGAGATCCATAAATTGCTGCTTACCCTTAGGCACGACTGCGTTGTACTTGCCAATATTGAAATTGATCTTGCGACGATGCTCGCGGTCGGCCGCCTTGACAGTACTCTTGGCTAAAAATTGTTCTTGCGTAGGGTTCACGTCCGAAAATTACACACTATTCTTTAAAATCGGTCTCTTCCCAATCGCCTTTTGCAATGGTGTCTAGCGCTTCCCAAAATTCGAGGCCCCACTTTCGAACAATAGGCTCCTTTAAGAATTGATAGACGGGTACCTGCAACTTTTCGCCCAGTGCACAGCCACTGGCACACAAGGTCTGGCGGGGTTCGTAATTGACCCGTTCGTAGTCGCCATGCTTGCCCACCTTGGCGATAATAGGATAGAGATGACAGCTGATCGGTTTTTTCCAATCTATCTTTTTTTCGGCATGGGCTTTTTCGAAAGAGCACTGTATCGTTCCATCGCTATGCCGGATACCATAAGCACAAACCTCTTTATCGCTATCGACAGTGGGAGTAACCCAGCCGAACTCATCGTTCCATACATAATTTCCCTTTTGAGCGAGCGTAGCCAATGCGGTAGCCGATAAATACGGTTTGATAATATCGATAACACGGTCTATGATAGCTTTCTCGGCCTCGTCAAGCGGCGCCCCGGCCGCCCCATCCTCGCAGCAGCCCCCTTTGCAGCGATGGAGATCACAGACGAATTTCTTGTCGACGAGGTCTTCGCTGATCAGTATGTTATCGAGTACGATCATTGTGTAGTATTACGCCATTGTAAGGTGTTGATCAAATGCAGCAGGTCTTTCTTTAAAAAATCATTGACGATGCCCAACGAATCAGCGTTAGGAGTGGCGTCAAAATACAGCGCCCCGCGTAAAAAATGACGAACAGAATCGGTCACAAAGAATTGATTGGCCGTGGCGGTATTGCCACCCAGCGAAAAATAGATGCCTTCGGCACCACCGGGCGTACGCATGACACTGTCAACAATTTGCGTGGCCATATTTACGTGTTGTCGATAAGCGAGCTTAAACCCGTCTTGGACCAGCGAATCGAAACCCGTTCGGCTACCTATAGGTTTGTAACTAATATAAAT
>CANGTM010000016.1 GCA_947456825.1 Chitinophagaceae bacterium | reverse complement strand
CCGTATTGATTGTATGGCCTGTTTTGCCGAGAACAGCATTCGCTATCGCTACCACCCTGCCTCCGTAACACGCTCAGCGACGTTGCATATCAAAGAAGGTCGGCATCCCGTCATCGAGCGGGCCTTGCCCCCAGGGCAGGGCTATATTGCCAACGATCTGCTGCTCGACAAAGAGCAACAACAGATCATCATACTCACAGGCCCGAATATGAGTGGTAAATCGGCACTGCTTCGGCAAACGGCCCTTATCACTATCATGGCCCATATGGGTCATCCCGTACCGGCCACCGAAGCACAGATTCCGCTTACCGACCGGATCTTTACCCGGGTGGGTGCCTCCGATAACCTATCGGCCGGCGAGTCCACCTTTATGGTCGAGATGAACGAGACGGCCTCCATCATCAATACCCTGAGTGCCCAGAGTTTAGTGCTGCTCGATGAGATCGGCAGAGGCACCTCAACTTACGACGGCATATCGATCGCCTGGAGTATTGCCGAATTTTTAAACGAGTCCCCGTTTTGTCCCCTGACCGTCTTTGCCACCCACTATCACGAGTTGAACGAGCTGGAGTCGCTGCGACCTGCCATTAAAAACTTTCATATTACCCACCGAGAGGCAGACAATAAGATCATTTTCTTACGAAAACTGGCCGCCGGGGGTACCACGCATAGCTTTGGTATTCATGTGGCAAAAATGGCCGGGATGCCCTTGTCACTGACCAGGCGAGCCGAGGCGCTATTGCGTCAACTCGAAAAAGGTCGGGAGGCCGTATCTCTAGCGGGGTCGGTAGGGGCCGACGCCGAGCGACAGTCCGAACGGGTACAGCTTTCGATCTTTGATGCACATACTGAAACCTTTCAGGCCCTGCGTACGTTGCTGGCAGAGACCGACCTCAACCAATTGACCCCCCTTCAGGCCCTGGTCAAACTGCAGGAGATCAAGGAAAAACTAAGCTAACCGGTACTTGGGCAAGTCCTGATCCTAAATTTTATGTACTTCCTGATTTTTTCATACTTTTACCGAAATCTGTCAGTATGAAACTGCTTAAACCGACTGCTTATTTTTTGTTGATCTCGGTATTGTCCCTGAGCCTTGCCTCTTGTGATCGTGACGCCGACCTCTATGTGAGAAAAGAATATGTTAAGAACGATATTCCGCTCACCGGTGCTCTTAACTTTCCACCCACTGCTTCTCCGGCCTTGGGCAAGATGAATCTTCATTACAACACCACCACCAAGTTGCTGACCTACACCATCAGCTGGTCAGGTCTTACCGGAGCCGTTAGCGGCGCCGCCATACATGGATTGGCCCCCACCGGATTTGCGGCCAGTCCCGTACAAAATTTCAGCACCAGTGCCATTACCCGCTGTGCCACAGTTACCAACACAAGCTGCGGCTCTATCAGTGGAAGGTTATTCGCCGATGGCGTAGTGGTTACCGAAGAGAGCATATTGAATGGTGTCTACTACGTAAGCATTCGCACTGCCGCCAACCCAATGGGAGAGATCAGAGCACAGATCCGATTCTAATTGATCCCCTTATACCCTATTTGAAAACCCTGCCATTGGCAGGGTTTTTTGTTACAAAGCCGTAAACCAAAGTGGGCTTGGGTTGTCGAAATCACCATGATAATTGATAAGGAGCTCTTCGCCTTTTGCAATGTCGCGAACAGTGCGAATAGAGATATATCCTGCCTCAAAATCCATCTCGTACTCGCAGTTGCTAGGACAGCCGTGATTATAAAGAGGCACATACCCTAGTGCCATACAGCATTGGTGTTGCTGCGGGTCCCACTCGAAAATATAGTCGTGCAGCAACGTTTTATCTAACAATGTGCGATCGGACTGGCTGAGCACGATAACCGGTGAGCGCTCTATGAGTTGGCCTGCTTGCAGCGGCTCGTCGGTGAACACACCTCTTCCCCGTTGCGTTGAAGGGGCCACAAACAGGCAGGGTAATTGCATAACAAAACGTACCGCGAAGTACGCACATTCCTTTGTACTTTTGAAGCATGTCCGCCGAGCAAAAACAAGCTTTATTGGCCTCCGAATTCGAAGCACTGCTTCGACCGGAAGACGCAGCGGCCCTTCGGGATTTTTTGGATGACCAAAATATCAGCGATGTGGCCGAATTGGTGGACGTATACCCAGATGAGGACATCACCATCATTACGTCGATGTCCATGCATCGGGCGGCCAGCGTATTTAAGATCTTGGATATTTCCTCCCAAAAAAGCATCATTCACAAATTACCGGCTTCTGTAACGGCTTCATTGCTCAATGAGTTACCGGCCGATGACCGTACCGACTTTTTAGAGGAGTTACCCAGCAATGTAGTGCGAGAACTGATAAAGCTGCTCGACCCCGAAGAACGAAAGATCACCCTTTCGTTATTGGGATATCCCGAAAATAGTATCGGACGACTGATGACACCTGACTACGTGTATGTCTATGCCGCAGACACCATAGAACAGGTCTTTGCCACCATACGCAAGTACGGAAAGGACAGCGAGACGATCAACGTGATATATGTTATCAACGAAAAGGGAGAGCTGATCGATGATATTCGCATCAGTGATATCATCTTGAGCGACCCAAACAAGAAAGTTGAAGAGCTCATCGATGGACGAGTCATTGCGCTACACCCCGAGGATGACCAGGAGACCGCCGGTGAAATATTCAAAATGAATAACCGGGTGGCTCTTCCGGTAGTCAGTCAAAGTAATAAACTGCTGGGTATCGTGACCATCGACGATATTTTATGGGTTACCAGCGAGGAATTTAGCGAGGACATGCAAAAGATGGGAGGTACTGAGGTGCTCGAAGAACCTTACCTCGATATCCCATTGCTAAAACTCTACAAAAAACGGATCATCTGGTTGTTGATCCTATTTGTGGGAGAAACCTTTACCATAGCCGCCATGTCGGGCTTTCAGCAAACGCTCGAACAAGTGCTGGTGTTATCTACTTTTATTCCGTTGATCATCTCCAGTGGAGGCAATAGTGGCTCCCAGGCGGCCACCCTTATCATTCAAGCCCTCGCACTAGGCGAGATCACTATTCAGGATTGGTGGCGCATCGCCCGCAGAGAGATCAAGTCAGGATTTTTTATGGGTCTAACGCTTGGCTTACTGGGCTTTCTGATCGTTATGATTGGACATCACTCGCTCGGACTGTTTGGCCCGCACTACGCCACGGTGGGTCTGGCCATCGGAACAGCACTGACCGGTGTAGTACTCTGGGGTACCATGATGGGCTCCATGCTCCCCCTATTGTTAAAACGCATGGGTGCCGACCCCGCCACCTCCTCGACCCCCTTTATCGCTACATTGGTCGATGTGACCGGCCTGCTTATCTATTTCGGTACGGCCTATTGGATGCTTAGCGACCTATTAGGCTGATTAACAATTAAATAAAGGGTTTTACTTTAACTTTAATTAACGCTTCCAATAATGCGTTTTTCTGCAGGATTTATTGAAAAATGAAGGCCTATACGTAGGTTTGCTTTACAAAATCCTGCTTATGTGTGGAATTGTTGGTTACACCGGAGGCCGAGATGCTTATCCCATTGTAATTAAAGGACTTAAACGGCTGGAGTACCGTGGCTATGATAGTACCGGCGTGGCACTGGCAGGGCCATCCCTTCGCGTGTATAAAAAGAAAGGTAAGGTCGCATCGCTAGAGGAATCCATCGTAAGAAAAGAATTGGGCGGATCCACCGGCATTGGACACACCCGTTGGGCCACACATGGAGAACCCAGCGATCGCAACGCGCATCCACACCTCTCTGCCAGTGGGCAACTGGCCATGATCCATAATGGCATCATCGAAAATTATAGCCAGCTTAAACAAGAGCTGCTTAGCAAGGGCTATCAATTTAAAAGCGACACCGATACCGAGGTGCTACTGAATTTCATAGAGGAAATAAAGCACAACAATGCCTGCTCACTCGAAGAGGCCATCCGCATTGCACTAAAACGGGTAACCGGTGCTTATGTGATCTTATTGATAGACCAGGATATGCCTGATACGATCATTGCCGCCCGAAAAGGAAGTCCACTGGTGATCGGTGTTGGTCAGGGGGAGCATTTTTTAGGATCGGACGCCTCGCCCATGCTGGAGTATACCAAAGAAGTGGTCTACGTAAACGACTACGAGCTGGCCATCGTAAAACCGCAGGAGTTGGTCTTAAAAAATTTGGGCAATGAACGGCTTACCCCATACGTTCAAAAACTGGACATAGAGTTGGCGGCCATAGAAAAAGGAGGCTACGAACATTTTATGCTCAAAGAAATCTTTGAGCAACCTAAAACTATTTTCGATTGCTTGCGCGGAAGGCTACATGCCGAAGACGGCACCATAACACTTAGCGGAATCGAGCAACATAGCGAAGCCCTGCAAAAGGCCAATCGCATCGTGATGATCGCCTGCGGCACCAGTTGGCACGCGGGGCTAACGGCCGAATATATTTTCGAGGAGTGTTGTCGGCTCAATGTAGAGGTCGAATATGCCTCTGAGTTTCGGTACCGAAATCCTGTTATCCATCCCGGCGATATAGTTTTGGCCATTTCTCAAAGCGGTGAGACCGCCGACACGCTGGTAGCCATCGAAAATGCCAAGTCCAAAGGCGCTATCATACTGGGCGTGGTCAATGTAGTAGGATCCTCCATTGCCAGAATGAGTCACGCAGGCGCGTACACGCATGCAGGACCAGAGATCGGGGTAGCGTCCACCAAGGCCTTTACGGCACAACTGGCCGTGCTTACCATGATCGCATTCAAGATCGCTCAACTTAGAAACAGCATCAGCCCCGAGCGCTTGTCTCTTCTTTTGCATGAGCTGGAGTCGATTCCCGCCAAAGTAGAGAAGATACTTTCTAACATCGAGCCCATCCAGCAGATCGCTAAGCAATATGCGCAGGCAAGGGACTTTTTGTATTTAGGGCGTGGCTATAACTTTCCTATCGCGCTCGAAGGGGCACTCAAACTTAAGGAGATCTCCTACATTCATGCAGAAGGATATCCTGCCGCCGAAATGAAACACGGGCCCATTGCATTGGTAGATGACCAGCTTCCTGTGGTCGTAGTAGCCACCAAAGACTCCTATCACGAAAAAGTGTTGAGCAATATGCAAGAGATCAGAGCACGAAAAGGAAGAGTGATAGGGATCGTTACCGAGGAGGACCAGGCCGCCATCGAGCTCTGCGAAGCGTATCTGGCCGTGCCGGCTGCCGACGAGATGCTGGCTCCCTTACTCAATGTAATTCCGTTACAACTGCTGGCGTACTATATTGGAATCGAAAAAGGTTGCGATGTCGATAAGCCTCGCAACCTAGCCAAATCGGTGACCGTAGAGTAAGCGCCTCCAACTGTGCGTTGGTACCGTGCATAGCGAAACCGCCAAACCGATATATTATTCCTATCTATGAATATCATCCACAAACAACATGTCTCTTCGCTGGGCTTTGGCTTTATTGAAAAACCCTACCTGCCCAAAGGCAAAGACGAATTTTATTTACGTGATCTTCAGCACCGCAGTCGACATACCTACCGAAAGTTAAACGCCAAAGAAATACAGATACTTCAAAAAAATGACAATAGTGCCGATGACTGGAACCATGTAGAAGTAGCCGACCCTTTTGATGCAAGACTTATTAAGCGCTGCAGTTTCTTTGGTCGTATTCGAATAGGCATCCTACAGCCCTTTTTTCACGAATTCAACAACCTGCGGATGCCCGTAGGGATCTACAATAGCACCATCATCAGTTGTGACCTTGGCGATAATGTGGTCATTGACCAGGTCAGTTTTATGAGCCATTATATTGTGGGCAATGATGTGATGCTGGTCAATATCAAAGAGCTATCCGTCTCTAACCATGCCAAGTTTGGAAACGGTATCGTCAAACAAGGAGAGCCTGAATCAGTAAGGATCTGGATGGAGATCTGTAATGAAAACGGAGGACGCAAAGTGCTCCCCTTCAATGGTATGTTGGCCGCCGATGCCTGGATCTGGTCGAAGTACCGCGCCGATCATGCGCTGCTCGAGAAGCTCAAAGAGTATACAGACGACAAGTTCGACCGAAAAAGAGGCTACTACGGAAAGATCGGTGAGCGCACGGTCATAAAAAACTGTGATATCATCAAAGATGTCTGGGTCGGGAGCGATGCCTACATTAAGGGTGCCAATAAACTCAAGAATTTAACGATATCCTCAGACGAACAGGCAACTACGCAAATTGGGGAAGGATGCGAACTGGTCAATGGCATCATCGGATTCGGTTGCCGCATTTTCTATGGCGTCAAAGCCGTTCGCTTTATGATGGGCAGCCACTCGCAATTAAAATATGGGGCGCGGTTGATCAACTCTTACTTGGGCGACAACTCTACCATCTCGTGCTGCGAAGTGCTGAACTCGCTGATATTTCCCGGACACGAGCAGCACCACAATAATTCATTTCTGTGCGCAGCTGTCGTGCAAGGCCAAAGCAATATGGCGGCGGGTGCCACCATAGGTTCTAACCATAACTCGCGAGCAGCCGATGGGGAGTTGGTAGCAAGCAGAGGATTTTGGCCCGCCCTATGTGTAAGCGTAAAACATAATTCGGTATTCTCCTCTTACACCATGATCGCTAAGGGCGACTATCCTTATGAGCTACATATTCCGTTGCCATTTTCGCTGGTCAGTAACCAACCCGATACTAATGAACTGACCGTTATGCCCGGCTATTGGTTCTTATATAACCTTTATGCGCTGGCCCGAAACAGTGAAAAATATAAGACAAGAGACCAACGCATCGACCGCTCGATAACGCTCGAATACGACTACCTGGCACCAGATACCATCAATGAGATCTTCGATGCCCTACGGCTGCTGAAAGAGGCTACCGGACGCGCCTATGCCAACGCCGAGCAAAAGAGTATTTCACCTCGACAGCTCAGCAGCACGGGCGAGTGGTTGCTAGATAACAATACCGACTACGTTAACGCAATTGCCATTACGGCCGATGGGTTCGAGAACAGTAAACGAACAGTTAGGATCCTTAAAACGGCTTCAGCTTATCAAGCATATAAACGTATGATCGTTTTTTATGCCATTGAGCAGCTACTGGCATACGTTGAGGAACAATCACCCAGCTGGACCACGCTGCGTTCGCTATTGTTAAAGGCCAAAGGGAAGAGAACGGCTTGGAAAAACCTCGGTGGGCAACTGATCACCGAACAGGCGCTGGCTCAGCTATGTAAAAAAATAAAAAGCGGAGCTCTTGGCGGGTGGGATGCCATACATCAATGGTACCGCGACCAATCATTGCTCTATCCCACGCAAAAACAGACACATGCATTAGCTGCGCTCTGGGAGGTGAGTGGAATGAGTGCCTCTCAATTAAGCCGATCCCGAATTGAGGCATTGGTCCGGGAAGCCATGGTCACTAATCGCTGGATAGAGGAACAACTAATTGCCTCACGCTCCAAAGACTACCAAAATCAGTTTCGGAAACTGGTCTATGAAAACGAAAAAGAGATGAACGAAGTGATGGGTAGGTTTGCCGACAATCCCTTTATTGCTCAGTACCGTAAAAAAACGAAACAATTCGAGCAGCGATCGCTACAGCTGCTTCAACTGCTCGGTGAAAAAAAATAAGTCTAGGGATGAGTGGGCATGTTGTATTGATTTGCGATCTCTCGCAGCTCAAAGACCTTTTTGACCCCTACCTTTTCCATGATCCGGGAGCGGTGAGTGCCGATCGTACTTTTATGCAATTGCATGATATCGGCAATATCAGTAAGCGAGTAACCCTTGATCAAAAAAGAACAAACCTCCATTTCGCGCTGCGATAACTTGTCGAAAGGATTTTCGGTACGGGACAATAAAAAATCATCGGACATCTTTTGTACCAACCGAGGGCTTAGATAAAGTCCGCCTTGCAAAATAGTGCGCACGGCCATCATCAATTCGGAGGGAGGATTTTCTTTATTGACAAACCCTTTGACCCCCAGGCGCAAAAAACGCTTGGCATAGACAGTATCCGGGTTCATCGAAAACATCATGATCAGCTGCCCGGGCTTCTTGGCCAATATGTAATCGATAACCGAATGAATGTTCGTGCCGGGAATATTGATATCGAGTATGGCCAGATCAAAATCATGCTTGTCAAAACCTGCCATAGCCTCGTTGGCTGTAGTAAAAGAAGAGAATTGCGCGTCGGGATATTCGAGTTTTAGCACCACTTCTAATCCTTGCAGAGTAATGGAGTGGTCGTCCAACAAAAGAAATCTCATCAGGTGGCAGGTTTTGTAGTAAAATCCTTGTAGTAGAATTTTTTACAAAATAGACAACCCTGACAACTTGCATTATAGTAAAAATTGGAATCTTTTGTCGTTTTTTTACTACCCTATCTCTGTTTTATCAGTAGGGCCGAAATAACAGGCCGCTCCACCCCATTATCGCCAGGCCTGACAGTTAGCTGATTACCAATGACAAGCGAAGTTGACCCTCCCCCATCGAGGTTGATGGCGTCGGTACAACCCAAAGACCCAAGCATTGAGGCCAGATCGGCCAAATTGATCCCCGGATATCCTGCACCGGAATTATCGCCCTCGACCGCTAATAAAACTACCCTTCCGGCAGCGGTATAACCTATTGCCGAACGAGGACGAGAGGTTGTATTATTGATGCTAATAAGTTCTTCTGTATCTGAGATGCGAACCGCTCCTCCCCGCAACAACATGGGAGACCCCCCAATAGCAGACGTTGCGCTCCAGGGAGAACCGCCAGCCGGAAAATTTTCGGTGGGTACGGCTTGCGGAGCACTCCCCTCGGCATTAGGGCTGGGGGCAGGGTACGAATAGATGTTATCGATACCGGCCCCTACCGAATAGACCCATGCGGTCGTGGGTGCGCCGGTTGCTGTGATGCCAAAAGCGGCACGCGTGGGATAGTAAGTGGTATTGGCCCCATTGAACAAACGGGTGAGCGCTTTGATGTTAGCCGCACTGGTAGTACCGTTGTACTTGATCAAACTATACGACTGATTACCGCCATAGAACCCCCCGTTGATCGCCACATATACCAAACCCGACTCTGCAGCGGCGAATTGACTGGTTGTTCTGGCAGTGCTACTAACCACCGGCTTAAAATCGAATCGCCCGGTGGAGGGATCGAATGCCACGCAAAAGGCCTTTACTTTTCGTCCATTAAAGATGGTATCGAAGCTAAAGGCCTGCATACCGGACGGAAAATTCAAGGAAAGCGTAGCTGAGTACTTCCATCCGGGGGCCAACGTAACGATGGGAACAACAGGCGTGGGTGTATTACCTCCCCCACCAGAATTGCCGCCTCCGCCACTGGAAGAAGACTTAGAGCAAGCCGTTAACCAAACTACCAAGTACACCAATAAGAAAACATGTCTTTTCATAGCCATTAATTTTTATAAAGCGGAATGGAGGTTCTATTCAACGTTTCGTAATAGAAGAAAACCTCGCCCTCGAATCCATAGCGCCGATTGAGCGAAATAAACGTCTGCATCAAGGTGTCACTGGCCTGGTAGCCATCGCCCAGCGAAGTCAGGATTCCCGGAAATACCAACCCACGCTTTGCCGTGGGAATCTGCTGTTGCAACTGTTTTAGTATCGACTCGTAGGCACTGCTATTGTACCGATATAATTGAGGGAACAGTGCATCGGCATAGCCACCTTCCAGCCAGGCAGGCCAATCTTGTAAATACTCTTCTTTGCTCCAGGGATAGATACTGGGCGCCCAGCTGACCATACAATTTTTACGTATAGATTTTACCGTGTCGTAAAGTCGCTTTCCAAAAGCACTTAACTGATCGGCCTTCCACTGAAGCCACTGCTTTTGTTTGGGGTCTTGCGGTGGAGACGCCCCCTCATGAGCCGCAGCATAACGTTGCCGCGTATATGCATCGTATCCTCCCTCGGCAGGCATGGCCGGCAGGCGATCATCTCCCTGAATGCCATCCACGTCGTAGCGGCTAACTACCTCGGTAACCAGCGAAAGCAGGAGCTGCTGTGGCCCCGGATGCAAAGAGTTCCACCAGAAAAATCCATTTTTTTGCAATAACCCTCCTTTATTGTTACGCCCTACCCAATCGGGATAACGTTGCAACCAACGATTATTGCTGTCGCGATGCGCGTACGAAAATCCAAACTCGAACCAGGCATGCACTTTTAATCCCTCCTTGTGAGCTGCAGCGATGATCTCCTTTAAGGGGTCACGACCCAAAAAATCGGGATGTTGGTCGAGGCCAATATATTTTTTTTGAATCCGGCTTGGATACAGCGTGTAGCCCCCATTCCATACTACTACAAAAAGATTATTGAACCCGTACTCCTTACAACGACGAACGGTCTTTTCGATCTGCTCGCGCGAACGAAGGGCATCGCTCGCCACATTTGTGATCCAAACGCCCCGTATCGGCTGGGCAAGCAGCGAGGTAAAAGCCGTCAGGGAAAATGCACATGAGATAAAAATGGTGATGATGCTGGTACGGCGCATAGACTAGCAAGGTTAGCGTAAGGAAAGATGTTGATGACGATACTCCAGGTACCGATCATATAGATGATGAGCGGCTCCATACACCGATTGCGGACTCATAAAATGCGAAAATTCAAAAGTGATGGCCTTATCATAGCCTACCCTTGCGGCAGCCTCGAGTTTTAAACGCAACTTTTCGAATTTGATAGGCAAAAACTTAATGGGCATATCCCGATCGAAACTTTCCGCATTGGTCCAGCATTGCATACCATAGCGATCGGCCAGTTTTTTATTGACAGCGAAAAAATCATCCAGTTCGTGGTAATTGATGTGCCCATCCTGAAAGGCCACGGCATCAACTGCTCCTTGTATGCCAGCGAAGATCTCGTTCCATTCCCTTTCGTGATCCTGTAAAGAGACGGCCTCGTCTTTGCTCAGTTGTCCACTGGCAGCCAACACCGCCTTTTTTCCGTCTATCCAGGGCGATATAAAGGTGGGGAGTCCTCCGCTAACTTGTTTACATTGCAGCCCCAGGGTACGAAAAGCTTCGATGGCACCTTTTGTCTTGCGACTGATCTCCATACTCAGATACCAGCCCTTGAAAGAAGTATGGTGACCATAGTTCTTCCAGACCTCGTCGATCACAAACCGATTGACATCGATCTCGTGTTGCATGTTACCACTATCCCAATACGCACCACTGTCATAGAGGCCAAAATAAAAATTCATACCATAACGGTCCGATAACTCGAGGAATAACTTAACCAGATCGACGGGAGGAGTAAAACAACGATTGTGCTTGATAAGATGAGCAGAAGGATAGGTAAGAAAATCACGATATCCGCTTCGTATCAAGATCACCGTATCGATCCCAGCCTTTTTCATGTGCTGAAAATCTGTCTCCCACTCGGCCGGGCCCCAATTCTGGTGAGGAATGTCGTGGCTGATCTCGTCTAAGAAGGTTCCGGTAATTAGCATGGCGATCGTTATTGAACGGAGTCTATTTTCTTTAAAGGTACAAGCCAACTCACAACAAATGCGGGAATGGTTGAGACAAGCACCCACAGAAAGAATTGTTGATACCCCAATGCATCAGATATGGCACCGCTGATCATGGAAGCCAGTGTGTAGCCAAAATAAGTGAGCGCACTACCGAAAGCATAGTGTGCCATCTGGTATCTTCCGGGAGCAAGTTGCTGCATGATGAACAATATCAACCCGATAAAACCGAATCCATAGCCAAAATGCTCTACAGAGATCGCGAGCCCTACCACCCACTGCGTACTCGTTTGCGTCAGAGCCAAATAGGTATAGGCGGCAAAAGGCAGGTTAAAACAAGCGCAAAGCACCATCAGTGTTTTTCGAGTAAGCCCCTTATTGGCCACAAAATAACCAGCCAACAGCGAACCGAGTACAAAGGCAATTGTGCCATACACGCCGGTGAGCAACCCCACGGTTGCCTCAGTTAGCCCAAGCCCCCCTGCACTCCGCTCTGCCTTTAAGAACAAAGGCATGATCTTGATGGCCTGCCCCTCGGCAAAACGATAGAGCATAATAAACAAGACACCCCATAAAACATACTTCTTAGTAAAGAAACTGACCATTACATCGCGCAGAGTGCTCCATACTTCACGCTGAGTAGAAGCGACAGCAGCAGTGCCTTTGGCTGCACTTGCGCTGTCCGGCAGCCTACTTCGATTATAAAGACCTAATACTAACATCGTAACGGCATACACCATCAATACGATGGCCCAGCTATCTTTTGGATGCTTTTCACCGGCATCGACCAATGGCATCAAGATACCAGCTAAAAAGACCATACCCCCGTTAGAAAACAATTTCGCCACATTATAGAAAGTACCTTGCCATCCTACAAAACGAGCCTGTTGCTTCTCTGAAAGCTCCTGCAAATACAAGCCATCGGCAGCTATGTCTTGTGTAGCCCCAAAAAAGGCTGTGACAAAAAACAACACCACGGAGTAGGTAAAGAAAGAATCACTGTACAAGGTCAGCGCCGATAAGGCCAACAGCAATGCACAGCAGAGCTGAGAAATATAGATGTAGAACTTTTTGGTCATGTATAACTCCATAAAAGGCCCCCACAATGGCTTAAAGCTCCAGGGCAAAATGATTATACCGGTCCAAAAGGCGATCTGGCTGTCGGTATATCCCATGCTCTTGTAAAGCAGGGACACCACCGTTCCACCTAACACCAGGTTTGGCAGCCCCATGGCAAACCAAGTAGTGGGAATCCAGCGAAGCGGATTTTTTGCAGAAGGGTCGGTCGTAGGCAAGCGAATTGATTTAATAATGGAAAGGTAATGGCTAAATAAATTATTTTAAAAACTTTTTATGATTTTATAATAATTATTAAATAGATTCGATTCTTCATAGTTCAAGCCATTGCCGCATACTATATGCTACCTAATTTACACACCCTTGCCCTTATAAAAAAAATTCTGCTTCTCTCGCTGGTCAGTATTCTGTTATCGGCAGGTTGCAAGAAAAAAAACACGCCTCCCAACCCTATCGTCCCTCCTACTCCTGCCTGGGATCCTAATGCCATAAGAGGCGTATGGGTCACCACAACGGCCAGCACCGCGCTCGACAACAGAGATCAGATAAAACAAATGGTCGCTACCTGCAAAACGGCCGGCATCAACCATCTTTTTATAGTCGTCTACAATAATGCCCGCACTATTTACCCCAGTGCTATCATGAACAACCTTATCGGCAAACCGATATTGGAGCGGTTCGCCGGACGAGACCCGCTGCAAGAATGCATAGAAGAAGCCAAAGCTGCCGGCCTTAAAGTACATGCCTGGTTCGAATATGGCTTCTCCTCCTCTTATAGCGCTTCCGGCGGTCCCATCGTGGCGGCCAAACCTCATTGGGCCGCAAGAGACCTTGCGGGCAACCTTGTTGTCAAAAACGGATTTGACTGGCTCAACGGAATACATCCAGAGGTACAGCAATTCATGATCGATCTGTTTAAAGAGGTCGTTACAAATTATGCTGTAGATGGCGTACAAGGCGATGATCGACTGCCTGCCATGCCAAGCAGTGGAGGTTACGATCCTTATACCGTTTCGCTCTACCAATCTGAAAATGCAGGCGCATCCCCACCCAATACCATCAATGATATTGGTTGGATCAACTGGAGAGCCCGAAAACTCAACGGATTCCTCAAACGCCTTCGACAAGAAGTAAAGTCCATTCGTCCCTCGCTACAGTTTACGATGTCGCCCAGCCCTTACCCCTTTAGCTTGAACGAATACTTGCAAGATTGGCCCACTTGGGTAGACAGTTCTTGGGTAGACGCCGTTTTTCCGCAGTGTTACCGCTATGATATCAATGCTTATAACAGCCTATTAGTGCAACAAAAGAACAACTACCGTAATAATTTGGTCCCCCTATATCCAGGCATCATTCTCAAGTCAGGAACCTATCTGGCCTCGCCAGGCTTACTTAGTCAGATGGTACAATCGAACCGCAACAATGGATTCAAAGGAGAAGCTTTTTTCTTCTACGAGGGCATCAAGGACGGCCCGGCCTGGTTTCAAGGACAATATCCTTTTATCAAATAAAGAAACATGCGTATCGGATGGCTTTTATGTTGCTGCTGGATAACCAGTCTGCTGCAAGCACAGCACTATACCCAATGGGTAGATCCATTTTTAGGGACAGGCGGACATGGGCATGTATACCCCGGTGCGACCGTGCCTTTCGGAATGGTTCAACTTAGCCCCGATAATGGTGATGAGGGCTGGGATTGGTGCAGCGGCTATCATTACAGCAGTAACACCATTGCCGGGTTCAGCCATACGCATTTGAGTGGAACCGGTATTGGCGACTGGTGCGATGTCTCTGTATTACCCCTAACCGACACCAGTCTTATCCGCGAGCAAAAAATAAAAATTCCTTTCTCTCACCAAAGCGAATCGGCGCGTCCCGGGTTCTATCGCGTAGCCATGAGCAACGGCATCACGGCAGAACTTAGTGCCACCGATCGCACCGGCTTTCATCGATATACCTACCCCGACAAAACCGGATGGCTGCGCTTCGACATGGGATTCGCCATCAACTGGGATCAGTCTACCGATGGCATGTTGCAACTGCTCGATCCGTATACACTAATCGGCTATCGCTACAGTACGGGCTGGGCCAAAGGCCAGAAAGTATACTTTGCCGCCCGCTTTACCTTACCGGTAAGCGGATATTTTTTTGTGGACGATTCAGTGCAACGGGGGCAACAAGCCTGGGGAAAGAAAGTAAAACTAGCCCTGCAATTTCGCACCACCTCTCCCCTTCAGATGAGCGTATCACTCAGCAATGTGAGTACCGAAAAAGCGTTAGCCGAGGCCAGGTTGCAAGAGCCCGGCCAACTCGATGAGTATGCGAAGATGGCCACGCTACGTTGGGAAAAAGAACTTAGCAAAATACAAATCGATACCAGCGACACACAAAAAGCAACTACTTTTTATACTGCACTGTACAGGACCTGTCTGGCGCCCGTTATCGGCAGCGACCGTGACGGCGAGTACAAAACCTACCGAGACCAATTGCGGCAGTTTACCAATGGAAAGAACAAGTATACGATCTTCTCGCAGTGGGATGTGTTTCGTGCGCTTCATCCCCTCTTTAGCATAACACAGCCGGAGCGTCATACCGATATGCTGCAAAGCATGATGGCCTTCTATGAAGATAATGGGCTTTTGCCTGTTTGGGACATCAGCAGCTGGGAAGCTAATACCATGACAGGCTATCACAGCATACCGATATTAGCAGATGCAATTTTAAAAGGCAATAAGAGCCTCGATCCCGAACGAGCTTATATGGCCATGAAAAAAAGTGCACTTCAAAATCAGCGTGGCACCCAGGATTATATAAAGTATGGCTACTTGCCGCAAGATAAACACGGGTGGAGTGTAACTATTACACTCGAGTACGCGTATGACGACTGGTGCATTGCCCAAGTGGCGAAAAAACTGGGTAAAACAGAGGACTATGCACTTTTTATGAAAAGAGCCGCCTCGTATAAAAATCTTTTCGATAGCACCACCGGATTTTTTCGGTCAAAGAATAGCCAGGGTAAATTTATTGAGCCCTTCGACCCGTTGCTGAGTGAACACGGCTTTGATGGGCAATACATAGAAGGGACCGCCTGGCAACACAGTTTTTTTGTACCCCACGATGTGACCGGCTTTGCCCAACTTCACGGTGGATCGCAGGCATTGATCGCCAAGCTAGATCAACTTTTTTCTGCCTCTTCAGAGTTGCATGGCGACAACGTATCGATAGATGTTACAGGATTGATCGGACAATATGCTCATGGTAATGAACCCAGCCATCATATCATTTATCTGTATACTGCATTGGGGGCGCCCGAAAAGGCAGCCCGTTGGATTCAGGTAGTGGCAGATAGCATGTACAAAACCGGGCCTGATGGACTCACCGGAAACGATGACTGTGGACAGATGAGCGCTTGGTACATCTGGACCGCACTAGGCATGTATCCGCTCAATCCGGCCAGCGGCGACTATGTATTTGGCATGCCTTTACTTAAATCGGCACGTATTCAACTTCCGAACGAAAAGACGCTTTCCATAGAAGTAAAAAAGAAAAAAGAGGCCGGTAAAACCGGTATTGCCTCCATAAAATTCAATAAGAAAGATATTCCGGTAACCAGTATTTCGCATGCCGCTCTTTTAAAAGGAGGCCATCTAATCTATACGATCTATGAGTAAAGGGATATGCGCTTTTTACAACCGAATGCAGCTTGCTTTTTGGGGGCTTACCCTTTTATTACTTGAATTCTCACTGCCTTGCTTAGCACAGACACCCACGTCCGGTGAACAATTTACCGCTCGGCTGATTCCGAAAAAAGGGCTTCTGCTGAACGTAAAAAACATACCGATTACAACAGGGTCCGAGATCAACTTTTTTACCCCCGACCGAAAACAACACGAATACTATTTTACCTGGTGGGAACAAGATGCCGACTCTTCATTGGCAGGACGAGATATTCTTTATATCGGAAGTGACAATACGGCCATTGGTGGTGTTTTTTCGCTAGAACAAAAAGGGAACAATGCGCACATCATTGTCGATTGCAAGAGAAATGACCGAAAGACCGGTAAGGCCGATATAGTCTACACAAAACTGTGGATCCCTTATTTTACGAATGCTAGCTGGAGAGATAGCCGCGGATACATCGCGCGCGAACAGCTGGAGACCTTTTATGACACCGTACTATTTGTGTATTCCCCCCTTGGCAACTTTCGCTTCAGCAATAGCCATCCCTTTCGACTGAAAAAAGATGAGCAACCCAACCCCTTATACTCCGATTATTCCAGGAGGGCACAGCACCTGCTGCTCTACGAAAACAACATTGAGGTTACCCCCACCACCCCGGTAAAAAGAAGCTTCTATACAACGTATGAGCCAACTGAAAAATTCATACAAAATGAAAATGATTCGAAAAAAGGGATGGCCCATGCAACGATCAACGATAAAAAAGTAACAGGCTGGCCTGTTTTCCATAACTATTCTCCTATTTTGTTACCGCGCCCTATCCGCGAATCCTACAACAGATCATTATTTTATGAATTATCCAAGGAGGCAGCAGCTTTGGATACGTTTTCGCCTGCCAAAGACCCTACGAAACTTACAGACGAAAAAGAAGCGGCTTTGGTGGACTCCAGTCTTCGACTATACCGAGAACTGATCGGTTATGCATGGCTGTTTTCCGCCACGGTAACGCCGGCCCTGCAACTTACAGAGGACAGCACGCTGAAGCCTGAACACTACCGTCTGCAGGTAAATGAACAAGGCATCCAGATCGACTACGCTGACCCTGCTGGCTGGCAACATGCCCTCTACTCGCTGGCCCAACTTACCCGGAGCAAAGATGGTAAACTGGGTTTGTTTCACTGCAACATAGAGGATGGTCCCGCCCTTTCATTCAGAGGAATTCACATGTTTACAGGACCAACCTCCTGGGAGCTGCATAAGAGAATGTACGACCAAGTGCTCCTTCCTCTCAAGATGAACAAGACCGTCTTACAATGCGAGCAAGCTACTTGGACCAAGTTTCCTGAAATTCATAACAGCATTTCCGTTTCGCTAAACGACTTACAAAAAGAGTTCTCCTACCTGCGAACAAAACAGGTAGAGCCAATTCCGCTAATTCAAAGTTTGGGGCATATGGAGTGGTTCTTTAAACCACGATCAACTCGTAAATGGGCCGTCAATCCGCAGTATCCCTATACACTTAACCCTAACAAATCAGCAGCACGCAAGGCTATTCTATCTATATGGGATGAAACGTTTACCCTGCTACAACCTACCACCATTCACGTAGGCTTCGACGAGATCGGCATGATCGGATTTCAATCACCCAGAGAAAAAGAAATTTCATTTTTTAAAAAACAGCTCGGTGTACTAGATCGCTATGCCCGATCAAAAAAGGCCGCGCTAATGATCTGGGGAGATATGGGACTTGCACCAGGCGAAGGCCCCGATGCTTGCAACGGGATCAATCCCGAAAGAGCGCGGACCATTCGAAACAGCATTCCCAAAGGCACATGGATCGCCGATTGGCATTATCTAGGCAATGCCGATCCGGCGGTGTACAAAAACAGTTTACAACTATGGGAAAAAGAAGGATTCAAGCCCCTGGCCTCTCCCTGGCTGTTGCCCAATAATGTGCGCGGGTTTACCTTGGCGGCCATTGAGCAAAAGGCCGGGTTATTACAAACTACCTGGGCCGATTTTGAAAGCAGCGAAAAAAATATGCTACTCAATATCGAGCAATTTGGCGCCTATGTGCTTGCACTCGACTACGCCTGGAGCGGACGAAAAGAATTACCCGAGGCACTTCCGTACGATCCGGTTAGGATCTGGACCCAGCGTTTCTATGACCAACCCAAGCCGATCGATGCCAGGTTAGGCAGAAAAATAGACACACTCATCTCGCTTCAAAACTATTGTACGATAGCAGCACAGCAAAGGCCTGTGACCCTATCGATCGATGTAACACAACCGACTCTCTTTATCGGATGCAGACTTTCAACTTTTACGGAGACACTCCTACCCGAGGCGACACCCGCAGGCATTTTGAGGGGTCATTTTCAAGAACAACTGGTTTTTGAAAAGATCATACGCTACGGAGCCGAAGTGCGAGCAATTCAAGATAACAGGCCCTGCTATGCACATATTGGACGTGATGAACTCGACAACAAAGACTTTCACTTGTTCTTTCAAAAACCGGCGATGCTCGATAAGATCACGTTGAGCAGCCTTCATCCCGGAGCAGGCCTAACATTCAAGGGTCTTATCTTGATCGAGTAAGAGCGCCACACCGGCCCTTGATACTACGTTCTCCAAAACCATTTTCGCTTGACTGAATAACGAGTGATCAACATTACAGCGCCGGTAAAGAGTAGCCCTTTGAGTACTCCTTGCCAGGGCGAATGAGTTAGCCCATCCCAGTACAATTTGATGCCGGTCAGCGAAAGAATGGGCAAGACGAGAAGCGACCCTGCCACGTAAGCCAGCATAGGATTTTTACCGACATCTGCGAGTGGAGACAACAAATACCGGCTCGTAGACCGATGATTCGATAAAGATCGAAAAAGAGGTAGCAAGAGAAAGGCAAACCCGCCACACAAAAAATAATAACTAAAGGTCGAAGGATCTTTCTTGATACCTCCCTCATAAGGTTCCAGCAGCAGCCCAAGTAGCAACAGCCCCCAACCTGCCATGACCATATCTTGAAATACCTTTTGCTTACTCAAGCGGCAAACCCAATACAAGAGTCCACCGCACAGAGTAAACAATAACCAGATCGACCAGCCTTCGAGCGCAATAGGCTCGTTTCGATACAACAGCAGATACAACAACCCCGTAAGCAAAATGACAACCGTGAGGCCATAGGTCCACGTTGCGCCCGACGTAGCGGGCATTTTCTCTTTCCAAGAAGCAGACAGCATCCATTCACCGGCCAGCGTGCCGGGAATTACAATAAACAGATACTTTAGAAAATAAAATTTATAGAGCCAGTCAAATCGCAATCCGGCTATCTCATTGAAATAGAAGAAGGCTTTTACTGGACTCGCTGATGGCTCTCTGGCCGACAAAATGATGGCAGCCACCACAGGTAAGATCGACAGCCGAAGCAGCGGGCGACGTGCAGTAAAATAATAAATCAACAACCCAAAGAATGCCATATTGGCCAGTACCATCAAAATGATATCACTCTTGTACAGATCAAATCCGGCTCCCTCCCGAAAAGGAAGTCGACCCAACAATAAAAGAGCCAGGGTAAAACATACGATACGGATCCATTTCCCGTAGCGGTCAACAGCACCCTTTACCCCCCGGTAAAATATTCCAAACAAAAGAACAAAAGCGAATAGCGATAACAGATGCTCCGTAACACCCGGTTTAGCTGCAATTACCCAAGCCTTTAAATGCTGGGTAAACAAGGCAAAGAAGGCCAGTAGTAAAAAGCGTGTGGCAGCCAGTCCCCAAAAATGCGAAGCCGGCTTTCGCTCTTCAATAGCACCACGGAGCGCGAGTGGAAAGGCTGCCCCCATACTAAATAAAAAAAAGGGAAAGACCAGATCGACCCAGGTAAGGCCGGGCAGCGTTGGATCGAATCGATGCAAAGGAGGTGGCACCTGCGCATGGTACATCCACGCAGGTAGTACCCCACCAAAGGCGATACTACCCGATAGCACCATTCCAACGATGGCGAGTCCGCGAAGTGCATCCAACGAAGATTCCCTATTCATATTTCGCTGTTTGGTAAATGAAAGAAAAAATGGCCAATAATCAGTACAAAATAGTTGATACGAAAGATAAAAAAAAGAGGCCGCTCTGAAATGAACGACCTCTTGGTTTTGGTTTACCTACAAAAAATTATTGCCATCCGGGATTTTGAACGATGTTCTTATTCTTATCGATCTCTCCCTGCGGAATGGGCCAAAGCTTGTAACGACTATTGGTATTAACGCGGGTTTGTGCCCTTGTCTTTAATCTTTTGGCAATGCTGGCTGCTGAATAGACGGGAAGTCCATCGGCATTGAAGCTCGGTGTCTCGGCAGGATCGGCCGGGTTCAGCGATACGCCTACCACAGGCATGGTCATGGCCGTGTTGTAAAGATCCCAGCGACGCAGATCGATCAGGCGCAGACCTTCTCCGGCAAATTCAACGGCACGTTCCCGGCGAACGATCTCGCGCAAGGTAGCGGAATTGGTAGTCGTAACGGCTGGCATGCCGGCACGGGCGCGCACCGCATTGATCGCATTCCAAACGGTACCATCGATCTCTCCCAACTCGATCTTTGCCTCGGCATAGGTCAGTAAGATCTCAGCATAACGCATGTTGATATACCCAGTCTTGGTCTCCCAAGAGTATTGCGTGGAGTCCACATATTTTCTCCAAACATACCCTACTCCACCACTGCTACCGGTAGCACCGGCAAACCAGGGTGAGACCAAGTAACCGATCCAGTCGATATTATTGGGACGGCTGTCGTACACACCAGTGTTCCAATTGAACTTGAAAACGGTATTGCTGTAAATATTAAAGATCGTGCGCTCCTTAGGTTGCACATAAGGAAGACTCGCTGACAGCGCTGTGTTATGCACCATGGTATCACCTTGCATGTAAAGGGTCCAGCGAAGACGAGGATCACGATTTTGAGAAGGAGCTGCGGGATTGTACACAGTGGAACGATCGATACGGTTTCCGTCGCGGGCCTCAAAGAGGTCTACCAATTGCTGACTGGGAAAGTGACTGCTTTGCGAAGTACCCACTTGGCGGGGAATAGTCAATACCGTAAGCCAGTTCTGTGGATTGAGTACATCAGTGGGATAGGTTTGGACGAACATGAGTTCGCGATTCACATTCGAACGCTGACCGGCCAGCATGAACAGATCGGTATAGCGAGGATTAAGGCCGTATCCATTCGAAGAGATCACAGCAAGTGTAGCAGCTTTGGCGGTCGCATAATCTTTGACCAGCATAGCCAAGCGGGCCTTGAGACCCAAAGCCACACCCTTATTGACGCGTCCGTACGCAATAACAGGTTGAGAACCGGCTGCATCAAAACCAGCTGCTGCCTCATCGAGGTCCTTATATAAACTGGCTACAGCAGTAGCCGTAGGCGTTCTGCCAATAGTCTCATATTCCGATGGATCAAGTGGCTTGGTGTAGAACACAGGATCGCCAAACCATCCAATCAGGTGGTAATAGGCCCAGGCGCGAAGCACCAGTGCCTCGGCGCGCAAACGAGCGTAACTGGCCGGAGCAACATTGTCCTTGCCCTTGGTCATTCCATCGAGCATGGTGTTGGCACGGCTAACAAGACGATAGGCCTGTGTCCAGGAGTTTCCGGGCAATGAATTACCGATCAAAAAAGGACCGCCGTCACCCATGGCTACCTGGTCTTCGGCATTACCGGTACGCTTGATGGCCAGGTCGGTCGATGATTCAATAGCGAACAGCAATGGAGTATTATTGGGAAATTGCCAAAAGGCAGCCGCATAGACCCCATTGAGAGCCAGATTCATTTCTTCCTCCGACTGCATAAAGGTGGCCGATGAAGAACTATCCAGCGGCTGGCGGTCGAGGAATTTGCTACAACCCGCTAAACCAAGCAAGGCTGTCAACATCAGTATGGAACTTATCTTTTTCATACTATCCTGATTTAGTTGGTTAGAAATTAATGTTTACTCCAAAGGTGAACGTTCTCATCAATGGATAAAACTCTGCGTTCGCGTTGTTGATCTCAGGATCGAATCCATCCCAAGCGTTGGTGAACGTAAGCAGGTTCTGTCCGCTAATGTATACCTTGGCCGAACTGAGAGGCACACCGGTTTTCTTTAACCAGGCAGCGGGAACACGATAGGCCAGGTTCACGTTCTTAACACGGAAGAAGGAGGCATCCCTGATCCAATGAGAGGAAGCCACGAAGTTATTGCCACCGGAACCCGAAGGCAACAATCGGGGAAAGCGAGCATTTGGATTATTAGGGGTCCAGTAATCCTTGTGCATGTTAAGCAATGAGGCTGCAAAATCACCACTGGCAAAAGGAATAGCACCGGTGCCACTATAGTAGTTGTTGCGCATGCCCACTCCCTGACCAAAGACATTCAGATCAAAATTTCCAACCGACAGGTTAACGTTGAGGCTGTACTCATAGCGAGGGAAATTATTACCGATAAAAGTGCGATCGAAGTTGTCTACCCTGCCATCGGGCTTTCCGTCGGGTCCGCTAATGTCGGCATATTTAACATCGCCGGGTTTGGTACCGACCGTTGGATTCGAACTCCAGGGAACACCGAACTGCACAGGAGAATTCTTTACATCGTTCGAGTCGCTAAAATATCCGATCGACTGATAACCGAAATAAGACCATAGCGCCTGACCGGGCATAGCACGAATCGAACCTCCATCCAAGAAGGGAACTCCGGGTAAGGTCAAGACCCTGTTGCGCACATCAGAGATCATGGCCGTTACATCAAGCTTTACCTTATTGCTTAATGATTTGCGGTAGTTCGCGCTAAATTCCCATCCCACATTCTCCATAGAGCCCGCATTCACAAAAGGAGAGTTAAGGCCCACATAGGTAGGAATAGGACGACTCAACAACATTTGCTCCACCTTACGCTCGTAGTATTCAAAGGTCAGTGTGAGGTTGTTCTTTACGGTCAGATCCAATCCGATGTTCGCCTGGCGTGATTCCTCCCAGGTAATACCCGGATTGGGCGCATCCAACAAGGCATAGCCCAGGGTATTGATATTGTTGATGTAGTTGTTCGTACCATTCAAGAAGTTCGAAGAATAAGCAGCGGTACCAAAGTTGACGGCAAATGGATAGATCTCGGGCAGTGCCTGGTTACCCAGTACACCCCAAGAACCTCTTAACTTACCAAAGGTGATGACATCAGAGAGTCCACTAAAGAAGTTCTCTTTCGAAAAGATCCATCCGGCCGAAGCAGAGGGAAAGAATCCCCATTGCTTATCGAGTTCTTGCGAAAAGCGAGAAGACCCATCATAGCGACCATTGACCTCCAGAAAATATTTATCATCGTAACTGTAATTGAGTCGCGCATAGAATCCTGCCAACGCTGTTTCGTAAGCGCTACCGGAATTGTTCAGATTCGCACTTCCTAAATTCAAATAAGGTTGATTAGGATTCAAAAAGCCTGTACGAGAGGCCGAGATACCGGAGTAGGTAAATTCCTCGGTTTGTGCACCACCTAGTAACTTGATGGTGTTGGCACCAAAACGCTTTGTCCAGGTTGCCTGGGCCAAATACGTGGTACGCACATTGGTAGAATACGACTCGCTCAAGCTGGTAGAACCAGGCCAGGGAGCAATGCGGTCATACCCGAGCGTGGTCAGATTGGGAACAAAAATATCGGCATTCTTTACAAATGATTTTCCATTGGGCACCCAGTGCTCACGCGCCCAGTATCCTTCTACCTCCAAGTTGCTAAGAGGCTTGTAGGTAAATCCAACCTTGGTAAGCATGCTATTGACACGAGACACCGAGGTACCAGCCGCTTCGGCCATGGCCAGCGGATTACGATTGTTGGTCTGCCCGGCAGTACCATACATACCAGGACCATACAAACCGCCTCCAATGGCAGGAAGCCCAATAGCTTGACGAATGATAAACTCGGGCGAGCCCGTAGAAGGAGCCGTTGTGCGGCTGTTGTTGATATTCATCACCCCGTTGATGCTCAACTTATCGTTAAGCTTAAAGTCGGGATTAAAACGAATATCATATCGCTGAAAGCTGTTATTAGGGATCAAGCCTTGCTGATTGAGATATGTGACGGAGGCAAAAATATTACTGTTGTCACCAGCCGAATTGATGGTTACGTTATGATTTTGCATCAATCCGCTGTTGGTCAGCAAAAGGTCCAGCCAATCGGTATCGATCACGTCCAAATTATTAGCGGGGGTCGTTTTGTATTTATCGATCAGCGCTTGCGTGAACAAGAAAGCATTGGGATTGCCGGTACGATTTCTTTCGGCCGCATTGCTGAGCTCCATGTGCTCAACGGCAGTAGTGCGCTGTGGAATCGCAGTAGCATCTTGCTGAGAGAGGAATGCGTTGTAGGCCACTTGTACTCCTTTTCCTTTGGCACGGCGGGTCTTGACGAGGATCACTCCATTGGCAGCACGAGCTCCATAAATGGCAGTAGACGCAGCGTCCTTTAAAATAGTGATGCTCTCAATGGCATTGGGATCGATGGCATCAAAACCAGATACGACACCATCTACCATTATAAGGGGGCTTTGACCGGCATAGATTGAACCCAATCCGCGAATACGAATTGAGGCTCCATCGGCACCGGGCTTTCCTGACTGCTGCTGCACAGTTACGCCCGGAGCCAAGCCTTGTAGGAGGTTGCTGGCCGTGGCTACTTGTCTGCGCATCAGGTCTTCTTGCTTGAGCGTAACGACAGAACCGGTAAGGGTGGCCTTGCGCTGCTGCCCGTATCCCACTGCAACCACTTCGGAGAGGGTCGCATTGATGGCCTGTAATTGAACATTGAGCGTGCTGCCAGCTACTTTTTGCTCTTGACTAACCAGGCCTACGCTGCTAAATACCAGCGACTCGCCAGTGGCAGCACTGAGCGAATATTGACCCGAAGAGTTGGTGACCGTTCCGATAGACTTTCCTTTGACTGTCACGGATACGCCCTCAAGCGGATTTCCGTTCACATCGGTCACTCTACCGGCAACTTTGGCTTGCTGTGCTTGTGCCAGCCCCATCAGCAGGGTCAGCATCCAGCACAGAATCGTTGCTTTTTTCATAATCAGGGTTTTGTTTTTATATAGTTAAAGTTGAATAACTCCTTGGTGGTTGATTGCATACGTTGAAAAGGGATCGAACAATGCGTCGAGCAGCATGGCCAGTTCACGACGTTTGATAGCACGTTGCAGATTAAAATCGTCAAGGCGCCACTGTTTCCAATTTGACCGGGCCAGCTCTTCTAATTTTTGCGATCCCCATATTGGCATACTGCTATTGGTGGCGCGAGCCGCCTGCTGCCTGAGCAAAGAGATCCAATGGAGAGATTGCCCGATGGTAAGAGAGGCATTAGCAGCTGCACCAAGTTCTTTTCGCTCGCGAGCAGGCAGCATCTCAACAGGGATCGCCTCCAAAAATTGTTCCGTAAACAAGGTAGAATCAGGATAGAACCAAGTACGATTGGCCCACGCATTAGGCTGCCCTTTACCCCGTAAAAGACCTGCAGCTCCCACGCGTTGAATGGCCATAAAGTGTGGGTCAGCTGGGTTGACATCGGCGTAGGGCATTAGATAAGCCCCGCTGTTGAGCAATGCGCGCTGTACACTACGAATGGGCACCGAAGCAGCTTGCAGATCTTTTCGTTGCACGGTCAATGCGGCCAGTGCCCCGGCTGCTTGCCCGATCAGCAATACGCAGGGCTGCAAACGAGTAGTTCCGTTGACCACATTACTGACGCTGATAGATTTTTCTGCAACTATCAAACCAGTTGTGGCAGCAGGGATCAATGCTCCCAGGGGAACAGAAAAAGAAGGTATGGGATAAAATCCCAAATGCTGAGGGGCATCGGGATTTTTTCGATGATGGTGATCGATAGGATAATCACCTACTGCAATACCGGTTCGGTATAACGGGTGGGCATCATTATATGGATCGCTAATATGCTGGATCTTGAAACGCACCAGTCCCTCTACCCTTCTTGACTCACGGTGGTAAGGAATCAATGCAAGGCGATCTGCCGTTGGAAACTCATCAGCAGCCAACCCCAACTGCTTATAGCCCAGCTGGTGCTGAATAAAATAAATAAAGCGTAACGTTTGCTGCTTTGCTTTTTGTAATTCCTGCTCACGCTCCGAAGGGCTCAGTTCGATCAGATTCAAATAAATATCATTGCCAAATCCGGGCCAGTTAATAAGATACTTTTGTCCGGGCAATTTGGCATAGGTCATCATCTTGGCACAATCCACCCCGGGTGCGATCCTCGACTTATCATTATAAAAGTCAAGACAACATCCATCGAACTCCAAAGGATCATATCCAGCTGGTCTTGCAATCGTGCAATCGGCATCCTTTCCGTAATCCTTTAAAATGGCCACATAGGTTAGATCTTGAATGATATTGTTAGAGGCCGGAACTTGTACATTCTCTCCGGTTACAGAACTAGCTTCCATTCCCAAAGAAAAAGGAATACCGGCAGCGGCCAGCACATCCCCTAACTCCGTAGCATCAACCACCTGCTTTGCACGGATCGTGATCGTATCGCCGGAAGATAATTGTACAAAAACAGCCCCGGCTACAGCATCCCGACGTTTTGTTACGGCATAACACCGCATACCATGCAATACCTGAAGATTCTTTTCGGCACTAGCCATTGATTTGAAAAGGCTATCGGCCACATGAGGCTCGAAGTGCGTATTACTTACCCAACCAGTAGCTACTCGCTGAGGCCCTCCATAATGCTGATAGATCCTGTTTCTGAATTCACCCCAAATGCCAGAGGGCAACAGATGATTGCCGTCGGTAGCCGACACTCCTGCCGCACTCAGCATGCCCCCCAACCAGATCGTTTCCTCAACAATGATCGTGCGTGCCCCCATACGAGCCGACTGAATACCGGCTGCTACCCCCGAAGCGCTACCACCGATCACCAATACATCGGTCGTTAGTACCTTTTTTTTGGGTATGGCACCGGCATTTGCATATGACAGCCCAGCCACAAACACCAAAACCGATCCTATAATAAAGCGGATTATCATGTATACCTATAGGGAGGATAATGTTTTTGAAATTTGATACAGGGAGCGGGGAATATGAAAACACCCTTTCCATTTTCCGCCCTTTAACGATAGCAATATTTCGCCACGACGATTTAAGTAACCAAACCACTCCCCATGTTCAGCATCTCTAAAATGATTCCATGTATACTGGTGGAGGGTCTCGAACCAGGCAGCGCACTCCGGATCACCGGTCAGTTTGTATCCTTTCGCCAGCGCTACCAAGGCCTCTACGTGTACCCACCAAAGTTTTTGATCCCACTCCAACTGCTGGGGGGGGTGTCCGTGAGCATCCAGAAAATAAAAGATGCCGCCATACTCCGAATCCCAGCCCTTTTTTAGCATATGCAGCATAATATCCTTTGCTCTATTGATGAGTAACGGATCGTTGATGCGTACGCCCAAGTCCATGACGAACCACATAGCCTCTATGGCATGTCCCGGATTAAGTAATCTTCCCTCAAAACTATCACAGAAACTTCCGTCTTCATACACGTTCTCCAAAATCAAACCGGTATCCGGCTGATAAAATACCTCCATCACTTCGTGGATCACCTCGGGGATCAACGCTTCCACTCGACGAGACCCAATTACATGCTCCAGTTCCAGCGCCAGGTTGCACAAGATCATCGGAAGACTAAAATTCTTGAGTGAACGCGTACCTGGATAGGCTTTGTTGTATATGCCTTTCCAATTGTGTCTTCTCCGCAAGATGTTCTCGAATGTATCGGTAGCGATCTGTTTGTATCGATCAGTAGGTTGCGCCCTGTCGAGAGCGGCAAAAGCCATCGTGGCAAAACAATCGCTAAAAATATTATATGGCTGTACTAATGGTCGACCTTCTTGCGTAAGTGAGAAATACCAATTACCCGCAGCATCCCTTCCGAATTTTTCCATAAAGTCGGCGCCATGTAAAGCCATCGCCAACCACTCAGGACGTTCCTCCAATTGCTTGTACATGTAACTAAATGTCCAAACCTCTCTTCCTTGCAACCACATAAACTTATCGGTGTCGTAAACGACGCCGGCCCTGTCAAGACAGGTAAAGAAACCGCCGTGCATTTCATCTTTGCTGTGGCGCAGCCAAAAAGGAAGGATATTGTCCGTTAATTCGGCTAGGTACGTCTCGGCATAATGACCGATGGACGGAACTTGCTTCGGCAGAGTTTGTTGGGCTAGCATTCGTAGAACCGACTAAATTTTATTTAAATGATTGCAGTTCAGGATTAAATATCATAAAAATAATTACGCAAACTCCTAACCTTAATAAAATTTTTTATTTAGTTTATCCCCATTCTGCTTTTTTCACAGATTGGCATATATTAGTACCTGATTTTCATATAGTAATGAAAAAAACACCGTCGCCCCCCAAACATCGCATCTTCGAGTTGTTCAGCAATGACAATGCGTCGGGTGTCGCTTATAAGAATAAGTTTCTTAAAAGAAGCATTCTTAGTCATCTCGACCTTCACGGTGACTTTACCATTACTGAGCTAAGCCGCGAACTCAACACCAGTGTTCCTAAGATCACCAGCCTGGTCAATGAGCTGATAGAGGATCGCCTCATAAGAGACAACGGAAAATTCGATTCTACCGGAGGCAGAAGAGCCAGTATCTATGGCTTGGTAGCCGACGCATGTTTCTTTATTGGCATCGATGTAAAAAAATACTACATCAACGTTGGGCTACTTGATTTTAGAAAGCACCTCATCAACCTAAAAGAGAAGATCCCGTATCGTCTGGAAAATACGCAAGAATCCTTTCAACAATTACTCGAACTGATCCGACAGTATTTACAAGAACTCGCCCTTCCTAAAAACAAGATCCTGGGAATGGGGATCAATCTCTCGGGTCGGATCAACCAAACTACCGGATATAGCTACAGCTATTTTCATTTTCAAGAAGAACCGCTCGCCCAAACTATTCAGCGCGAGTTTGGCATTCCTACGTTCTTGGAAAATGATTCAAGGGCCATGGCCTATGGGGAGTTCTGCAGTGGCGAGGTGGCCGGCGCACGCCATGTACTTTTCGTAAACATGGATTATGGTATCGGACTCGGCATTCTGGTCGATGGTAAATTATACTATGGAAAGTCGGGCTTCAGCGGCGAGTTCGGCCATATTCCTTTTTTCGACAACGAGATACTGTGCCACTGTGGAAAGAAGGGATGTCTCGAAACAGAGGCCTCCGGCCAGTCGCTGCTCAGAAAATTCAGAGAGAAGATCAAACAGGGCTTTACCTCATCGGCCATGAAAAAGAAGAAGGATCCGGCAGAGATCACCCTGCTAGACATCATAGCAGCCGCACACCAAGAGGATATGCTTTGTATAGAAATGCTGGCCGATCTGGGAGAGAAGATCGGAAAGGGATTGGCTATGCTCATCAATGTCTTTAATCCCGAACTGCTGATTATTGGGGGAACCTTATCAGCGACCGGAGACTATCTGCGCTTGCCCGTAAAAAGTGCGATCAATAAATATTCGCTTAGCCTTGTCAACAGCGATACACAGCTTCGTATCTCCAGGCTGGGAGAAAAAGCCGGCGTGATCGGAGCCTGTTTGATCGCTCGCGACAAAGTACTTTCCCTCTAATAACGAGGGCTCTTTTACGAAGAAATACCCCTACCTCCTATTCACATTTGTTGATAAGTATTAGTTGGATATATAGTGTTCGTAAGTTAATATTGAAATAGCTCTTTTGCATCTCTAAACTAATCACCTTACAAAAAAGCAGCACCTTGACAGATACCATTATTAACCTCGAAACAGTCAATCCAATTGAATTCTTCGGGGTCAACAACGGAAAACTCGACCTATTAAAAAAGAAATTCCCTCTTCTCAAGATACTTTCCCGCGGTACACAACTCAAACTCAGTGGCGCTCCCGAGCAGATCGATTCGGCCCGAGAGAAGATCGCGCTCATAGTATCATACCTCGAACGAAATGGCCACATGAGCCAGCAGTACTTCGAACAAGTGCTCGGCGGGGATGACCAGGAAGTGGTCGATCACTTTCAGGAAAAAAACCCGGCCGAAGTACT
>CANGTM010000015.1 GCA_947456825.1 Chitinophagaceae bacterium | reverse complement strand
CTGCACGAGTGGGAATACCACATCAGTTCCAAAATCGTTGGCCAGCGACTTGGGATAAGGCATTTGGTAATAAGGCAGCTCCTCGAGTTTTTTTAGTAGCGCTTGATCGACCGTTCCTGCAGCTGCCAGTGCTCCTCCCTTATCGTATTCCAACCCATTTAGCGCTGCGATCATATTTAGCACTCGGTTGGCCGCGCAAATATCGAAGGCCACATAGGGGTCACCGGCATACGAGATGTTAGCGATACCGCCGATATTCAAAAAAAAGTCGATATCCTTAAATAAATGCTTTTCTCCAATGGGAACGATTGGCGCACCCTGACCACCGAGGGCCACATCCATGGCACGCAGATCGGTCACTACCGAAAGACCGGTGAGCGCCGCCAGCGAAGCGCCATCTCCCAACTGCCCTGTCATGTATCGGGTGGGCAGATGAAACGTGGTATGCCCATGAGAGCCCACCACGGCCACTTTATAGTGCAACTGATGACGATCGATAAAAGCATTCACCTGCTCGCCCAACCAGCGACCATAGTCCGTATGCAGCAGGCAGTAATCTCTAGCGGAGAGTTCGGTGGCATTACGCAATCGTTCGACCCATTGTGTAGAGTAGGGTATACACTCAGCTGCCCCGAGGGTAAAGCTCCATTGCCCACCTTGCTCCAAAAAGGTAACATATACCATATCTAGGCCGTCAAGGGAGCTGCCGCTCATCAAACCTATAGCACGATATTCCATGCAGTGAATTTTGTAGATTTGTAAAAGTAGCTTTTCTACCGAAAACTGTTGTATGGTCATTAATCTTAGTCAATCCCATTCGCTCGTCAGCAATTGGGTCAGTGAGTTGCGCGATACCGCGATACAAACCGATCGGATGCGTTTTAGAAGAAATCTAGAACGCATTGGCGAAGTAGCCGCCTACGAGATCAGTAAAACATTACCTTTTATCGAAAAGGAAGTCCCAACACCGTTGGGTATGGCCACTCAAAAGGTATTGCGGCAGCACCCCGTGCTGGCCACCATACTGCGCGCTGGTCTACCGCTTCACCAGGGATTACTAAATTATTTCGATCAAGCCGATAATGCATTTATCAGCGCCTACCGCAAACATCACCCGGACGGCAGCTTTGAGATAAGCCTGCAATATGCTTCGAGCCCCGAGTTAACGGGCCGGGTGCTGATCATTGCCGATCCTATGCTGGCTACCGGCGCATCGCTGGTCAAGACCATTCAGGAGCTCAAGGAAGAAGGAGAGCCCAGCGAGATCCATGTGGTGGTGGCTATAGCCTGTACCGCGGGTATTGAGAACCTGCTCCGTCAGGCTCCTTACGTAAAAATTTGGTGTGGAGACATTGACGATGAACTAACTGCAAAAAGTTACATAGTGCCCGGTTTGGGCGATGCCGGCGACCTTGCCTTTGGTCCCAAGCTACAGAGCTAATAACTCGCTGAAATTCCGTAACTTTCCCCTTCGGCTGTAAAGTAAAAAGGGATGGCCATGCAATCCCGAGGCCCATATTACGTTATTGAATGTCGATGAGACCGATCATATTGACCCTGACCATTGTTGTTGTGTTTGGCATTTCTGCGCAAGCGCAGGACCCTAATTTTTCGCAGTTCTTTGCCTCTCCCCTGACCCTTAACCCTGCCCTTACCGGTAAGTTTGACGGTGCCATTCGGGTAGCGGGTAATTACCGCAACCAATGGCCTACCATTCAAAATGCATTCGTAACTCAAACGTTATCGGTCGATTTTGGATTATTGCCGAACCGAATACCCCTTACGGACAATATGGGTGTGGGCGTACTGGCCATGAGCGATGTGGCCGGAAATGGCGTACTCACCACCAACTATGCGGGTGTCTCATTCTCTTATCATAAAGGAATGGACGAGGACGGAATGCACCAGGTAGGTGTCGGCTTTCAAGGAGCATATATCAATAAACGACTGGATGTAAGCAAATTGATATTTGCCGATCAGCTTACGCCCTTAGGCTTTACCGGTGTAACCAGCGAGATCTTCAATAGCCAACGACTCAGCATGGGCTATTTCGATCTGAGCGCTGGTTTATTGTACAGCGGTAGCACCAATGGATACAATAATTTTTATGTGGGAGCTTCGATGTATCACCTCAACCGACCCAAAGAAAGTTTTCAAGGTGGGCAGTACATCCTCAACACCCGCACCACCTTGCAGGCCGGTGGGCGCATTCCCATTGGCGGATATCATTACTTTCACATAGCCGCCAACCATAGCATGCAGGCCAAGGCTACCAATACGATCGTGGGTGGGGCCTTTTCGTACAATGTAAATCGCAGCGAAGAAGATCCCGTCAATATCTACCTGGGTAGTTGGTATCGACTTAGGGACGCCTTTATTCCCTATGTTGGCCTTGAGTTCAAAGGGCTTCGTCTGGGAGCCAGCTACGATGCCAATACATCACTGCTAAGACCCGCCACCAACACCCGCGGAGGTATGGAAATTTCACTGATCTATATCAAGCAACCCTCCGACCCCAGCTTAAAGAAACTCAACTGCCCTAAGTTTTGATCCGTAACCAGCGGTTGACCTGCAATAAATTTTTGACCCTGTGAAAGAGATCGTGATTGCTTTTCGGTCCTGGCAAGAAGCGCACCAGTTTATACGGACGCACCGCCTGCTACGCGAAATTTTGTGGCCAGGCATCGTGTACAGCGTATTGGCGGTTACATCGCTTTACTTTTTTGCCGGATCGTCCAGCGAGGCCGTTACGTGGATGAGCGAACAAATCGGTATTGAAAACTGGTTACAGCAAGAACGCAATGAGTGGCTCAGCTTCTTATTTGTGATGAACGGGATGATGCTGCGGCTCGTACTGATGATCTTTTACTTTTCATTGTTCAAACACATGCTACTGGTGATCGGCTCTCCTGCCTTTACGTATTTGAGTGAAAAAACAGAGGCCTTGCTCGACGGCAAGGAACACCCCTTTAGCTGGTCCGATGTAAAAGAAGATGCCAAGCGAGGCATTCGGCTGGCCTTACATAACGCCGGTAAACAGATCTTGTATTTTATGGGATTGATCTTACTGTCGCTGGTACCCTTAGCCGGCTGGATCACTCCCCTGATGGCCCTTGCGCTCGAATCATACTACTTTGGCGTATCGATGCTAGATTATTCCTTTGCCCGTAATCGGTTTACACTAAAAGAAAGTCTTTTGTTCTCTTCGCAACACAGAGGATTGGCCGTTGGCAACGGAATTGTTTTCTTTGCCATGCATGCGATGGTTTGGCTGGCACCTGCCTATGCCATTATCGCTGCTACCCTTAGCGTTCGACAGGTAAAAAAACCATGACCACCGTATATCTGATACCCGCTCCGCTACACCCCGAGGCTACGCGGGTGCTGCCCGCCTATGTGATGGACGCTGTTAAAGAATGCAACGTATTTTTTGTAGAGAACGAAAGAACCACCCGACGTTATTTCAAGAAGTGCTGGAAAGAGATGGTCATTGATGCGTATACCTGGCATACGATCGGCGAGCCCTCAACGGCAGCTGCTTTTTTAAAAGCACTCCAGACTAACGATGTTATTGGCATCGTCAGCGAAGCAGGCTGCCCGGGCGTGGCCGATCCGGGGCAAGAGCTGATCGCGCTTGCACACCGACATGGCGCCCATGTAAGACCACTTGTAGGACCCAGTTCTATCTTGCTGGCGTTGATGGCCAGCGGATTCAATGGACAACGTTTTCAGTTTGTGGGATACTTGCCCATCGAGGAGCGCGAAAGAATAAGGACCCTTCAGCAACTTGAGCAGAGTTCCTTGACTGAAAAATGCACGCAGCTTTTTATTGAAACCCCTTATAGGAACAACCAGTTGTTAGTTTCAATGCTTAAACACTTGCAGCCGACCACTCAACTTTGCATTGCTGCCGACCTTACAGGGGCTACGGAATGGATCAAGACCCGTACGGTAGAACAATGGAGAAAGGATATTCCGGAGCTGCATAAGCGACCTGTCTTGTTTGCCATCTATGCTCCTTAAAAAAATTGCTCCTTAAATAAATTAAAACTGTAGTTTTGTTTTTCGTTATCGCTACTGCTGCTATGACAAAAAGAAACCTCACGACCGTTCTCAAATCGCCGACCCGTCTTTGCTGACAGGACGAACCCCTCACCCCGGTCCCTGTCAGTGAAAAAATCCCCCCGCAATTTTTTTGGACTGGTGATCCCCCACTTCTAACGGACCATTTGAATTGAATACATCGCTGCTCATTAGAGTGGCCACTGCGGCCGACTCCGTATATGCGACTACCATTACCGACGAAATGGCTGCATCGGCAGCAGCACGCGGCACTGGCATCGCCAAACGAACACCCGAATATATTGCCCAAAAGATAGAGGAAGGAAAGGCCGTGATCGCACTGACCCCTCAAGGCGAGTGGGTAGGCTTTTGCTATATCGAAACCTGGAGCCACGGTGAATACGTAGCCAACAGTGGTCTGATCGTGGCACCGGCCTACCGTAAGAGCGGCGTGGCCAAAGCCATCAAGCAAAAGATCTTTCAGCTGTCCAGAGAACGATATCCTCACGCCAAACTCTTTGGCCTCACCACCGGTTTGGCCGTAATGAAGATCAATAGCGAGCTGGGGTACGAGCCCGTCACCTACGGCGAGCTAACGCAAGATGAGGCCTTTTGGGCCGGCTGTAAAAGCTGTGTCAACTATGATATCTTGATGAGCAAGGACCGAAAAAATTGCATGTGCACGGCCATGCTCTATGACCCTGGCGACCACTATGCACCCGAAGAGACCCAGCGTTTTTTCGAGGAGAAAAAAACAGTGCTTGCACGATTGCTCCGTTTCAAACAATGGAAACTGCTACAACCTTTTTTAAAGAAAGAGAAGAAACCAGGTAGCAAGACCGTTGGGTTTTTACATCATCTGTTTAAACAGTAAGTAACTCCTTAACTCATTTACCATGGCAAAAAAAGTGGTACTAGGATTTAGCGGTGGTCTCGACACCACCTATTGCGTGCGATACCTGGTGGCAGAGCAAGGCTGTGAGGTACACAGCATTATCGTGAACACCGGAGGATTTACCGACGAAGAGTTACAACGCATCGAGTCGCATGCTTACTCATTGGGGGTTAGTACCCATACAACCGTCCACGCGGTCAAAGAGTATTACGATCGCATCATCCGCTATTTGATCTATGGCAATGTACTCAAGAACAACACCTATCCTCTTTCGGTATCTGCGGAGCGACTTAGTCAAGCCTTGCAAATTGCGGAGCACGCAAAAAAGATCAATGCTGATGCAGTGGCCCATGGCAGCACTGGTGCCGGCAACGATCAGGTACGCTTTGATATGATCTTTCAGATAATGATACCGGGCATGGAGATCATCACGCCCATTCGTGACGGAAAGCTGAGCCGCGAACAAGAGATTGCGTACTTAAAAAACCAAGGGGTCGAAATAAATACCGAAAAAGCCCTCTACTCGATCAATAAAGGAATTTGGGGTACCAGCGTGGGCGGAAAAGAAACCCTGAGCTCCAACGGCATGCTACCCGAAGAGGCTTGGCCTACTCCCCTCACACGCAGCGGCAGCGAATCGGTAACGCTAACGTTCGAACAAGGAGAGCTGACGCAGATCAATGACCAACGCTATGCGCATCCAACCGAGGCCATTCAGGCCCTACAAGCCCTAGCGGGACCCTACGCCATTGGAAGAGACATTCATGTAGGTGATACCATCATTGGCATCAAAGGAAGAGTAGGCTTTGAGGCTGCCGCTCCCATGATCATCATAAAAGCGCATCATGCGCTGGAAAAACATGTGCTTACCAAATGGCAATTGCAATGGAAAGATCAACTGGCTCTATTTTATGGCAACTGGTTACACGAAGGACAAATTCTCGATCCGGTCATGCGAAACATTGAGGCATTCTTGCAAAGCAGCCAGCAACAAGTAAGCGGCAAGGTTTTTGCAACCCTATTCCCCTACCGTTTTCAGGTTACCGGTGTTGAAAGTCCGTACGATCTAATGAACAGCGAATTTGGAAAATACGGAGAGATGAATAGTGGCTTTACCGGACAAGATGTACGAGGCTTTACACGCATCTTCGGCAATCAGACGGGCATTTATCACCAGATTCAATCGGCCGCTCATGAAAAAGATTAAAGCAGGACTAATTGGTGGTGCCGGGTACACTGGCGGAGAGTTACTACGCGTACTACTCGGGCATCCGAGCGTCAGCATCGAATTTACTTACAGTCGCAGTCAAGCCGGTAAACCCGTGCATACTGTTCATCACGATCTCTTTGGCACCACTAATTTGTTGTTTAGTGACCGCTTTGATAGTCCGATAGACGTTCTATTTCTTTGCTTGGGCCATGGTGAATCAAAACAATTCTTAGCGGAGCATTCGTTCGACCCAAGCGTTTGCACCATCGACCTTACGCACGATTTTCGACTAAACAGTGCGGCTTCAATTGGTAATCGCCAATTCGTATACGGCCTTAGCGAAATGCATCGCAACAAGCTAGCCACAGCAAAAAGCATCGCTAATCCGGGTTGCTTTGCCACTGCCATTCAACTAGCCCTATGGCCGCTGGCAAAAACCGGCAACTTACAAGAAGCCTATGTAACCGGCATTACTGGCTCTACCGGAGCGGGTCAATCATTGAGTGAAACTAGTCACTATAGCTGGAGGGCCAATAATATCCAAGCCTATAAAACGCTAACTCACCAGCATCTTGCCGAGATCAGTGAACAATTGCAAGAGGCAGCCGGCAGCGATATATCGATACATTTTGTTCCTTGGCGAGGTAATTTTACCAGGGGTATTTTTATTAGTGCCACCTTGCGCACTTCGCTGAGTCTTCAAGAGTCAACCGCACTTTTCGAATCTTGTTATTTAGCGGCTCCCTTTGTGTCTATCAGCAAAGATCCCATTTCGCTCAAACAAGTAGTGGGCACCAACAGAGCGCTGCTGCAACTAGAACAGCAAGCCGACTGCCTGGTAGTGCACTGTGTTATCGATAACCTGCTCAAGGGGGCCTCTGGACAAGCCGTACAAAATATGAATCTGGCCTTTGACCTTCCTGAAACTACCGGGCTGCAACTAAAAGCTAATTTCTTTTAAGATGAATTTATTTGACGTCTATCCACTTCATAATATCACCATCACCCGGGCCCAAGGGTCTCGTGTATGGGACGACCAAGAAACAGAATACCTAGACCTCTATGGAGGTCATGCCGTGATCAGTATTGGACATGGGCACCCGCATTGGGTGCAACGCATAGAAGCCCAACTAGAAAAAATTTCTTTTTACTCCAACTCCATACGTATCCCTCTACAAGAAGAACTTGCCCACCTGCTTGGCAAGGTATCGGGCAAACAAGACTATCAACTATTCTTGTGCAACAGCGGTGCAGAGGCCAATGAAAATGCACTGAAGCTGGCCAGCTTTGCAACCGGAAGAAAAAAGATCGTAGCCTTTAGTAAAGCCTTTCATGGAAGAACCTCACTGGCCGTAGCAGCCACCGATAATAGCAATTACCGAGCCCCGGTCAACGAAACAGATCATGTTACTTTTTTACCCTTTAATGATATACAAGCTTTACACGATCACTTTAAGGACCATGGAGACGATATAGCCGCCGTAATAGTTGAGGGTATTCAAGGTGTAGGAGGTATCCATATAGCCGAAAATGAATTTTTGCAGGCTATTCGCACTTGTTGCGATACGTATGGCGCCCTCTATATTGCCGATAGTGTGCAATGCGGTTATGGGCGGAGCGGAAAATTTTTTAGTCACGACTTTGCTGGTGTAGATGCCGATATCTACTCCATGGCAAAAGGCATGGGCAATGGATTTCCGGTGGCAGGCATCATCATTCATCCAACAATAAAACCCAAGCACTTTCAGTTAGGAACCACCTTCGGTGGAAATCATCTGGCCTGTGCCGCCGCACTGGCCGTACTCGAGGTCATAGAATCGGAACAACTGATCGGGCAGGCCGCCATGTTGGGCCAATGGGTTATGCAAGAGTTGGAGAAATTAGCTCCACTGCAACAGGTTCGTGGCCGCGGACTTATGATAGGATTTGATGTACCCGAAGTGCTGGGACCTTTACGCCAACAGCTGCTGACCAAACATCACATTTTTACCGGCGAAGCCAAACCCCGCGTTATAAGATTGCTCCCTTCGCTAGCCTTAACAAAAGACGAAGCCACGCAACTGATCGAAGCGCTCAAAGAAGAGATGACAACCTAATTTACACCCCAGCCTATTTAGCTCAACTACCATGAAGCAATTTATTTCGGTTAAAGACGCAGGCAACATAGACCAACTGGTTCAGTTGGCCCTTCAATACAAGACCGATCCATTTAGGGATCACGGTGTAGGGCGGGGTAAACGAGTCGGTTGTCTGTTTCTAAACCCCAGCCTTCGCACCCGGCTGAGTACGCAGGTGGCCGCTCAACAGCTGGGACTAGATATAATTGTACTCAACGCTGCGGCCGATGGCTGGAAGCTTGAATTCACAGAAGGGGCTGTCATGAATGGTCAAACAGTAGAACACATAAAAGATGCGGCACCTATTCTCGGCCAATATGTAGACATACTGGCCGTACGCAGCTTTCCGGAGCTCAAGGACCGCGAAGCCGACTATGCAGAACAGATCATCTTACAATTTATCCGCTATGCCGGAGTGCCAGTGATCAGCTTAGAGAGTGCTACCCTGCACCCCTTACAGTCGCTAGCGGATATAATTACTATTACAGAGACCTTACAAGCCCATCCTGATCATTACCAAAACCGTACACCGCGTATAGTACTATCATGGGCTCCGCATAGCAAGGCCCTGCCACAATGCGTAGCCAATAGCTTTGCCCAATGGATCAATGCCTGGCACCAGGCCGATCTGGTTATCACGCATCCCCCAGGTTGGGAACTTTGTGAGGCTTTCACCGCAGGTGCTACCATTGAGACCGATCAGCAAAAGGCACTTGAAGGTGCCGACTTTGTGTATGTCAAGAATTGGAGTAGCTACCACCAGTACGGAAAAATAAACGAGGAGTCGTCGGACTGGATGCTCACCAATAAAAAACTGAGTGCCACGAGAAATGCCAAAGTGATGCACTGCTTGCCCGTAAGAAGAAATGTAGAAGTAAGCGACGAGGTGCTGGATAGCCCTCACAGTTTGGTGCAACAACAAGGAGGTAATCGGGTATGGGCGGCACAGGCAGTACTTAAATCAATCTTATCTAGTGGTGCTTAATTCTATAAATGATGGCACATAAACCTTTACTCTATATCGTCAAATTGGGAGGAGGCCCCATAGACCAGCCCGAAGCACTAGAGGCTTTCTTATGGTCATTTGCCAATCTTGCCCTGCAACAAGATACAACGCAACCGATTTATACACTGCTGGTGCATGGAGGCGGAAAACTAGCCACAGAACTAGGCTCTAAATTGGGCATCGCCCAACAAATTCATGAAGGCCGCAGAATCACTGACAGCGAAACGCTTAAAGTGGTAACGATGGTCTATGCCGGTTATGTCAATAAAACTATTGTAGCATCTCTCCAGGCAAAAGGGTGCAACGCGTTAGGGCTGACCGGTACAGATGCCAACCTGATTACCGCTCAACAAAGAGCTGCATTGCCCATTGACTATGGCTTTGTAGGTGACCCCACCAGCGTTAATACGATCTTACTCGACACCCTCTTTAAACAAGCCATAACACCGATAATAGCTCCGATTACCCACAATAAGCTGGGGCAGCTGCTCAATACCAATGCCGATACCATTGCCCAAACCCTGGCCGTCGCCTTAAGCAGCCACTATAGCGTTGAGCTGGTATATACCTTCGAAAAAAACGGAGTACTCGCTGATACTAATAATCCCGAAAGCGTAATTAGCACGATCGATAAGGCCACTTACCAAACACTCAAAGAAAAAGAGATCATCCACAGCGGTATGTTACCCAAACTCGATAACGCCTTTACTGCACTCGAGGCCGGTGTGGCCAGCGTACGAATCGGAAAAGCAGATGCATTACTATCTTTAGTAAAAGGCCAGGCAGGCACTACCTTAACCCATGCATAGCGACAGACAATTACTATATAAAAAGAGCATAGCCCTGCTGGAGTCGCTCATTGCCATTCCTTCTTTTAGCAAAGAGGAGCAAGGCACTGCCGATTGTTTACTTCACTTCTTTGAACAAGAAGGCATCAAAGCGTATCGGCAAGGCAATAATATATACGCCACTAGTGATAACGTTAGCGCACAGGCCCCTACCCTGCTATTAAATTCTCATCACGATACGGTCAGGCCAACTATTCAATATACACGAGATCCATTTTTACCTGCTATAGAGGACGGTCGCTTATACGGGCTGGGCAGTAACGATGCCGGTGCCTCGTTGGTCAGCTTGATCGCGGCATTTTGCCTATTACATAAAAAGATGGATCAATGGGGATGGAATCTGGTAATTGCCGCTACCGCAGAGGAGGAGATCAGCGGAGCCGGAGGTATTGAGTCGTTACTGCACGACCAGGAATTTATTGATCGAACGCATGGCTGTTTTTTACGGCAACAACTCCATCCAAAAACGGCTGCCGTGGTAGGAGAACCTACCTTGTTGCAAATGGCCGTTGCCGAGCGGGGGCTACTGGTGCTTGATGTAGTTGCCTCCGGAAAAGCTGGACATGCGGCGCGCGAAGAGGGCGATAATGCCATTTACCATGCCCTTGCAGCTATAGACTGGTTTAGAAACTTTCGCTTTAACAAAGTATCCCCGTTGTTGGGTCCCAATAAAATGAGCGTCACCGTCATTGATACTGCTAACAAAGCGCATAACCAGGTTCCTTCGGAATGCCACTTTGTGGTAGACACTCGCATCAACGAGTGTTATACTTTTGAAGAAGTGTTGACAGAAATTCGCCAACACACGAGTTGTCTTGTGCAGCCACGCAGCACGAGACTTCGCTCTTCAATGATCCCCTTAGACCATCCCCTGGTAATTGCAGGTCAATCACTCGGGCTATCGCACTACGGATCTCCTACTACCTCCGACAAAGCGCTGATTCCATTTGCCGCCTTAAAACTAGGACCCGGTGACTCGGCCCGCAGCCATAGTGCCGATGAATTCATTTATACGGCAGAGATCGAAAAAGGTATCGATCTTTACATAGATCTGATGACTGCTCTGTTTACCTCAAACGCTGTGTAACATGAAGCTCTGGCAAAAAACTACCACCGCCACCCATGCAGTTAACAATTTTACGATTGGTAACGACCGACAATTCGATCTGCAATTGGCCCCTTACGATGTGATGGGCTCACTGGCCCATGTAAAAATGTTAGGCCACGTGAACCTACTCAGTGCAGAGGAAACCGGCGCACTCGTAAAAGCCCTGCAAGAGCTTTACCTGTTAACAAAGGAGTCCGATTTTGCCCTGCACCCCGATTGCGAGGATATTCATTCTCACATTGAGTGGATGCTGACGCAACAGCTTGGCGATACCGGAAAAAAGATCCATACGGCGCGGAGTCGCAACGATCAAGTTCTGGTAGACCTGAAATTATTTTTTCGAGAAGAGATCAGAAAAACAGTAGAAGCCCTGGTCAACCTGTTTTCATGTCTGCAACGCCAAAGCGAAAAATACAAAGAAGACCTACTACCGGGATATACCCATCTTCAACTAGCGATGCCCTCCTCGTTCGGGCTTTGGCTGGGGGCCTATGCCGAGAGCCTCTGCGACGATATGATCGGTCTGGAGGCCGCCTTTCAGGTAGTCAATAAAAATCCGCTAGGCTCGGCTGCCGGCTATGGATCTTCTTTTCCTATTGACAGAAGCGTTACGACCCGTCTTTTGGGATTTGACGATCTGCATTACAATGTAGTGTACGCCCAAATGAGCCGGGGTAAAACGGAAAGACTGGTCGCTCAAGCCCTAGCCGGTATCGCCGAAACCCTAAGTCGCTTTAGTATGGATGCCTGCCTGTACATGAGCCAGCAATTTGGGTTCATCTCTTTTCCTGATGAGCTCACCACGGGCAGCAGCATTATGCCGCATAAAAAAAACCCAGATGTTTTTGAAATGGTGCGCGGATATTGCAATCGCATAAAAGCATTGCCAACCGAGATCACACTACTTACGTCTAATCTTCCTTCGGGATACCACCGCGAACTGCAATTATTAAAAGAGCACCTATTTCCTGCTTTTACCACCCTTCGGGATTGTATGCAAATGCTCGCGGTAATGATCGATGCCATGCAAGTAAAAAAAGAAATAATAAATGACGAGCGCTACCAGCTGCTGTTCAGTGTAGAAGCCGTCAATAAATTGGTACAAGAGGGTGTTCCCTTTCGGGATGCCTATAAGCAAGTGGGACTATCTATCGAAGAGGGTCGCTACCAATGGAAGGAACCACTGCAACATACCCACGAGGGAAGTATCGGACAACTTTGCAATGAAAAGATAGCTGCCAACCTGCGAACTATTGTAGATCGCTTTCCATTTAGTAAGATCGATGCGGCACTGCGATCACTGCTGACCTCCTAGCCCATAGCGATCGATCAGATAAATTAGAGCTGCCATATTAACGGCGCCCAACTCTAGCTCACGCTTATTGACCGCCTCGAACACATCGCTGCGAGCGTGATGATAATCGAAATAACGCTGCGAATCGGGCTGCAGACCGGCCACCGGGGTATTAAATAATCGATTGAGCGGACCTATATCGGCTCCTCCTCCACCTCGGGCAAACTCCGAGCAGCCATAAGGAGCGATAAGCGGTTGCCATTGCATGATCTTTTGAAATTGCGCGTCCGAAACCGTAAAGCCCAAGGCACGTGGCGTAAATCCGCCCGCGTCTGACTCAAGGGCAAACACATGCTTCTCTCCGTTACGCTTAGCCTCTTCGGCATATTTGGTGCCGCCCCGTAATCCATTTTCTTCGTTGGCAAAAAGTACAAATCGAATCGTTCGTTGTGGTGCATAACCCATTGCCTTAAAAGCACGCAAGATCTCGATCGTCTGCACACACCCGGCTCCATCATCGTGTGCCCCTTCGCAATTATCCCAACTATCGAGATGACCTCCTACCGTAATGATCTCATTGGGAAAAATGGTTCCCTTTAGCTCTCCGATCACATTATGCCCGATGGTATCAGGCAAAAAATGACCAAGGGTACGAAGCCCTACTTGCACGTAACCCTGTGGGGAAGCTGGCATTGAGCCTTCGGTAACCGCTGGTGCGAAACTTTGTGCGATCCAACCTGACAGTCGATCGGCATCTTGCAAACCGATGGCTACGGCAGGGATCTTATTGTACAAACTATCGTAGCGAGTAGATCCGGTATGAGGATGATTATCGGTGCTATGGCTCATACTTCTGACCACTACACCTAGTGCTCCGTAGCGAGCGGCTTGTGAAGGCCCTTGCCCGCGAAATTTATTGGCGTCACCATAGGCCTGAAACGTTCGCACCATGGTAGAATTGAACGGATAATTATAAAAAACGATCTTGCCGTTGACCTCTTGTTGTCGTTGTTGCAGCTCTTCAAAAGAGCGTACTTCCATAACAGGAGCGGTCAATTCGGCGGGGCCTGTACCGATCGAATTACCTAATGCCACTACATCGAGAGAGTAACTCTTTCCGTTGACCAAGGCACGGGCCTGGTCTTGTCCACCCCTTACCCAATGTGGTACCAGGCACTGTTGTTTCCAGGTACAGTCGGCACCGGCCCGTTGCATGGCGGCTACTCCCCACTGCTCGGCCTTGACCATTCCTGCAGAGCCTGCCAACCGCGGCCCGATCTGCTTGGTAAGTACGCGCAGGTTTTCGTAGGCCGTAGAACGCAACAATATCTCGTCGGCCAATCGCCTGATGAAAATCGAATCATTGGTTTGCGCCGATATCCGACCCATGAACAAGGAACAAAACAGCATAGCAAGGATCATCGAGACGGCCCGGCAGAACCGAAAACGGGTAGATCGTATCATAATTCGAAGGTTAGTAGCTTACTAAATAAGAGGCTTATCAGAATTTGAAGATAATAAATTTAGGCGCCCGCAGGGCCTAAACAGCTACCTTTGTACACTGTCTCGTATATGAAAATCGGAATAGTTTGTTATCCCACTTTTGGAGGTTCGGGGGTGCTGGCCACTGAGCTGGGCAAGGCGTTGGCTCAAAAAGGCCATGAGGTGCACTTTATAACCTACCAACAACCCGTGCGCCTAGACCGCTTTGATCCGCATATCATCTATCACGAGGTACAAGTACCCACCTACCCGTTATTTGATTTTCCTCCGTACGAGACCGCGCTGGCCAGTACCATGGTCGATGTGATCAAGAACAGACAACTAGACCTCTTGCACGTCCACTACGCCATTCCCCATGCCTCAGCGGCGTACATGGCCAAACAGATCTTGGCAAAGGAAGGCATTCACATTCCCGTTATCACCACCTTGCACGGCACCGATATTACGCTAGTAGGCCGCGATAAGACCTACGCCCCCGTAGTTACCTTCTCTATCAACGAAAGCGATGCCATCACGGCCGTATCGCAAAACCTGCGCGAAGAAACCTACAAGTATTTTGCGATCACCAAAGAGATCGAAGTGATCCGCAATTTTGTTGATGTAAACCGATTTAGCCGCAAAGGCATCGATGCGTTCCGAAAAGCCATCGCACCCAATGGGGAAAAGCTCTTGCTACACGCTTCTAACTTTAGAAAGATCAAACGGGTTACCGATGTGGTACGCATATTTGCCAATGTAAAAAAAGAAGTTCCTGCCAAGTTATTGTTCGTTGGGGACGGACCCGAGAGAAGCACAGCAGAAGATCTAAGTCGTGAACTAGGTGTTTGTAACGACATCTTATTCGTGGGCAAACAAGAGCAAATGGAAGATATTTTGGCCATTGCCGATATCTTTTTACTAACCTCAGAGTACGAAAGTTTTGGACTGGCCGCACTCGAAGCGATGGCAGCCGGCGTTCCCGTAATTTCAACTGATGCCGGCGGTCTGGCCGAGATCAACATTCACGAACAAACGGGCTTCTTAAGTCCGGTGGGAGATGTAGCAACGATGAGTAATTATGCGTTGCGATTATTAAAGGACGAAAAGCTACTTAGCACTTTTAGAGAACGAGCACATCAGCAGGCGCTGCAGTTCGATATAAACACCGTAATACCCACTTACGAGGCACTCTACGAACGATTTCTTGTTAAGAATTGATTGACCCATCGATTACTTGCGCAACCAGGCCTGCGGATCGATCTTGCGGGCTTCCATGGTCAAGATAAAATCAATTTGGCCGCCATTACCCTCATCATCACGGCCGGTCTTACCAATTGCCTGACCGGTCTTAACGATACTCCCTTTCTCGACGCTCACGGACGACAGATTACTATAGGTAGAAAAATACTTTCCATGACGTATGGTAACGGCCATGCCATCTCCCAAGTTATAAACGCCCCGCACTTCTCCGTTAAAGACCGCTTTTACAGTCGAGCCGGCAGCCGGGGTGGCAATTGTGATGCCAGGATTATCGATGGTGAGCAAGGTATTTTCGATCTTATTATCGCCAAACTTTAGTACGACGATACCGTTGTCGACCGGCCAGGGTATTTTATATCGATTAGCCTCGAAGCTGCTGTTAAGCGCTACGTCGCTGGCATTTAGGTCTAGATAGCTATCCGGTCGTTTGACTGGCTCATTTCGCTTAGAGGCTGTCTCTGCTGCTCCGCCCGTGGAGGCAAGGGGCTTGCCGGCTGGCGTAGCTGCAGGGGCTGTAGTTGCTTTAGAAGCGGTCGATGCGGCTGACTCGCCAGCCGCAGTAGCAGCTGCAGCAGCCTTTTTTCTTTGCTCGGCCTCTTTTTTAGCCAGCTCAATCTCGCGACGGACTACGGCCAACACAGCATTTTGCAAATCTCGGTCTCGCTTCTTTTTAGAGGCGATCTGACGCTCCAGCTCCTTTTCGCGACTCTTTAGCTGATTGACCACTGCACTCTTTTCTTTTTTCTGTACGGCCAACTCCTCGACCTGCTTAGTTTGTTTATCGAGCGCCTCGTTCTTTTGCTCCTTGCGTACCAATTGTTGCTTTCTACGTTGGCCGATCAATTCTTGGGTGCGATAGATATTCGCCACTTGCTTCTCGCGGTAGTCACGATAACTTTTTAAATAAGATATGCGCTTAACGGCATCATTGAAGCTACTGGCCGAGAAGATAAAGTTTACATAATCGTAATTACTTCTGTTCTTGTAAGCGTATGCGATGGAACGAGCATATTGCACCCGTAGGGTATCTAGTTGCTTATTGAGTCGATAGATCTCTAGTTCGCTCAGGTAAATATCGTCATCGATCGATCTGATCTCGCGACTAATGCTACCGATATAGCGCTCTTGCAACGAGATCTTGCGGTTCAGTACATTGAGCTGACTGAGGGTTTGTTTCTTTTGCCCTTTGACCGATTCGTAGAGCTGCTGAATCTCTTTCAATTCCTTTTGAATCTCCTGGCGCTCTTTTTCCATGGCCGACTTATCGGCAGGAGGCTGTGCCTCTGCCAGTAGAGCAAGACCAAAGAACAGAGCAACCAGAAAAAGGTGTGATCGGTACATGAAACGTTTATAACGATTGCCTGCAAAATAAATTTTATTGCTCAATCGCGACGATAATTTTTAGGCACAGTAAACGGAAAGCTTAACGTTTCATTAAAGGCATATTGCTTGTATCGGATCTCTACATTGAGCTTCTTTTTTTCGGATACCGCAATGTTTCGCTTGAGCGAAAAGGGGAAACCGGTTTTATTCTCGTACTCCCCATACAACAAGAAGCTGGTTCGGTTACGCACCTCGTCGAGATCATCGAACTTAGCACTCTGCAGTAATTTATCGGTCTCCCCAATGGTAAAGAGCAACTTGAAGAAGGCGTTGACCCCATGCAGCGAAATAGTACCCGGCCCACGGCTATACGAGGTAAATGTAGAGTCAAAAAAGACCGGATTGCCGACAAGAAGCTCTTGCAGCGAGAACAGATCGAGCGGAAGGGCTGTGATCTCACGCAAATAAGCCACACTACGGGCAATATAGACCTTGTTCTGTTTGTCGAGCAGTTTAACAGAATCGCGAGTGATGTACGCCCGTAGGCCCTCAATACCCAACAGGGCCGTCAATGAGGCCCAGATTACGCTGTCTTTATAGATACGGAGTTGGGCATTTACGCTCAGTTTTTTCCCTTCTCCCTCTTCGTAATCTACATCCATCTTTGCATTGAAGGTGGTATAGTTGATGCGACGAGCAGCCAGTTGTCGGTAATTATCCTGTATAAAAGCAATAGAATCGAGGCGTGCCCTCTCTCGAGAAAGATCTTCGGCCGATATCGTGTCTTTCTTTACGATCGCCGTCTGGATGGTCTTGGTGGCTCTGCAAGAACAAAGAAATCCAACAATTACAAATAAGATCAGAAGTCTAATAGACATAAGGATTATTGTATACCGGTGTGACCAAATCCGCCCTGACTGCGGGCAGTATCGGAAAGTGGGGAGTCCGTGCTCCATTCGGCGCGAGCCACCTGTTGCACTACTAGCTGGGCAATACGATCTCCCGGCTGTATGTGTTGCTCCTGACCAGAGAGATTGATCAAGATAACCCCGATTTCTCCGCGATAATCGGCATCTATGGTCCCCGGGCTATTAAGGCAGGTAATCCCTTGCTTTAGGGCCAGCCCGCTGCGAGGCCTAACCTGTATTTCGTAGCCGGAAGGGATCTCCACAAAAAGTCCGGTAGGGATTAATTTTCGTTCGAGCGGAGCCAGCGTAACCGGCTCGTTCAAATGGGCCCTGACATCCATGCCCGACGCGCCGTCGGTGGCATAGGCAGGCAATGCATTAGTGGATCGATTGATGATCTTTACAGGTACGACAGACACATTACAAAGATAAGCAGGGGCCCTCTATATTTTTTGAAGCAACGCCGTTGCATACGCTATCAAGCCTTCTTCGCGACCGGCAAATCCCATTTTTTCGGTGGTAGTGGCCTTGACCGAAACATCGGCTACGCTTATCTGTACTATGCCGGCAATAACTTCTCGCATAGCATCTACATAGGATTTGATCTTGGGGGTTTCCAGACAAAGGGTGCTATCTATGTTCACCACGCGGTAACCCTTTTGGGTGATCAGTTCGTGACATTTGGCAAGCAGCAGCTTACTGTCGATATTCTTGTAAGCGGGATCGGTGTTGGGAAAGTGAACCCCAATATCGCCCAATGCGAGCGCACCCAATAGCGCGTCGCAGATGGCATGCAGCAGCACATCGGCATCGCTATGACCCAGCGCCCCTTTGTAGTGGGGAATAGAAATACCCCCGATCCAAAGCTCTCGCCCTTCGACCAACTGATGAAAATCTACTCCCGAACCAATACGAAACGACATAGACTTGGTTTTTGGCAAATAAACAAAAAGGCCCCGGTATTAACGGGGCCTTTCTAATAAGTTTGAACGCTATATTATTTTTTTGCACCCAGATCGAACGCTACGGTAAAGCGGAGCGTGTTTGAAAGAGGGTTACGGTTAACACCACTTCCTGAAGGGATCAAGTAGGCAAAATTAAAGTTGAACATATCGTAACGAACACCGAGACCAGTGGTGAAGTAACGACGATCTCCTTTGGTTTTGTTCTCGTAGAAATAACCGGCACGCAGTGCGAACTGGTTGTTATACCACCACTCAGCGCCAGCGCCAATGGTAGTCTCTCTGATCTCTTCGGCAAATCCACCGGGAGCATCACCCAATGAGCTAAACCAGCTACCTACGACACTCTTGCTTCTGTACTCGGCCAGATCAGCAGCAGTGGCGCCTTCGCCGGGAGGCGTGGGAACTAACAATTTATTAAGTTCTGCACCGAATGTAAGGGTGTTGTTGCTGCTGTACTTCTTGGTATACGTAGCACCCAGACCCAGGTTGGCAGGAATAAAGTCTTTGGCATCAGCATTATTGGTGTAAGAGATCTTGGCACCCAGGTTAGAGAGCACAGCTCCCCAAGCCCAACCGTTACCATTTTTCTTACCATCATGATAATAAGCAAGGTCGGCGGCTACGGAAGAACCCGCTTTGTAAGTGGTGCTTCCATTGGTGAGACCACCAGTGAGATCAGAATTGATGAACTTTAAAGTGATACCTACACCACTTTTGTCATTGAGTTTACGAGAGTAGCCCAGGTCTACACCGAACTCACGAGGACGATGCTCGGTACCCAAAGCAGCTCCGGTGAAATCCGTGAACTGAATATTTCCAAGACTAAAATAACGAACTGTTGCGCTCAGCGCTTGGTTGTCATCTACTTTAAAGAAACCGGTGGCAGAAGCCAGGTAAACGTCATTTACCAGGTCTTTCATCCAAGGAGTGTACGTGGCGGCGATGCCGGCGTTCTTTTGGTTGAAAGCCACTTTGGCTACGTTCCAGATACCTGCATATGCATCAGGGGAGGTAGCTACTCCCATCTCACCCATGGCACCCGAACGGGCATCAGGAGCAATACGGAGGAAAGGAACGGCGGTCGTTACAACATTGATAGGGTTGGTCTGCGCATTTACGGTAGCGGTTAAACCACAGAAAAGCAGGATACCAGCAGTTAGTTTTAGTGCAGTTGGTCTCATTAGAAAATTTTTAATAATGATGTAAATATAGCGTTTTTGATTAAAAAGTGTCCCAAAAGCAATTTTTTTTCAATCTCTGGAAATCAACTGTTTTGGGGAGGCTTTTGAACCGTACAGACCTCAGAAAAGTCCTGAGAACCCGTAATTTGGGATAAACGTAGCATTTGCCAGTTTATTGTTAAAATTTGGCATTTTTTTAAAAAAATCCCAAAAAAAACGGCCAATCACCTAATCAATTGTTTTAAAGAGGGTTGTGTGGCGATAAAAAAAATAATCCCTGCGGGTCTTATTGAGTCAAACTACTTAAATTCGCATCTTCCCACCGGCAGGCCGGGGCCCTCAGGCAATAACCCGTCGTTGGGTACGTTTATCACTGACTCCCGTTTAAGGGACAACTGATCGAATTATGGTTTATACTCTGCGTTTTAGCGCTTACCTGCTGCTCATTGGCTCTATCTCTTTGCTCAGTTCGTGCAAAGGCAAGGGGCTTTTTGCCAAAAAATCTCCCAAGTCGTCAACAACCGGCTGGAATTATAACGAAAAAGGCGGTTTTCAGGTGGCCAAGGCCAAAGACCAGGCTAATGGACCCGGACTGGTTTTTGTAGAAGGCGGCACCTACACCATGGGACAGACCGAAGAAGATGTAATGGGCGAATGGAACAATATTCCCCGTCGGGTTTCGGTACCCTCTTTTTACATTGACCGAACCGAGGTGGCCAATGTACATTACCGCGAATATATCTTTTGGCTAGCCAAGATCTTTGATCCCTCCGATCCCGAGAACGTTAAGATCGTGGAAAGTGCTTTACCCGATACGCTGGTATGGAGAAGCGAGCTGAGCTACAACGAACCATCGGTAGAATTATACTTTCGTCATCCCTCTTTCAATTTGTACCCTGTAGTGGGTGTGAGCTGGAAGCAAGCCAAAGATTTTTGTTTGTGGAGAACCGATCGTTATAACGAACTTACCCTGGTAGAAAAGGGCTTCATCAATAAAAATAATCTTAGGCCCGGGGCACAGCAGGGCGATAATAATTTTAATACCCGTTCTTACGTACTGGGATTGTATACGGCACCTCCCGGCAAGGCCATGAAGCCCAGTAAAGGAAAAGCCCCCAGCCTTCCTTCTGTTGAGTCGGGTATCGTAAGTCCTGAATACCGCCTTCCGTTCGAAGCCGAGTGGGAGTATGCCGCCTATGGACTGGTGGCTCAAAATCCCCGTCGCAGCCTTAAAGAAGGAAAGCGCGGAGAGGAATTACAATCGAACAAACAGATCTACCCTTGGGGTCAGAATGTAAACGGACTGCGCGAAAATCGTAAAGGAAGTTTGCAAGGACAATTCTATGCCAACTTTAAGCGTGGATCGGGAGACAACGCCGGTGTGGCAGGTGGATTGAATGACCGCGCCTTTTATACTGCACCCGTAGAATCGTTTTATCCGAACGGATTTGGTTTATACAACATGGCCGGCAATGTGAGTGAGTGGGTAGAGGATACCTATCGTCCTTTGTCGAGCTTGGATTTCGATGATCAGCCCGCTCCTTTCAGAGGTAATAAATTCATGAAGCTGTACATAGCCGATTCTACCACACTCGACCCCACCAGTCGCTACGAACGTGATAGCCTTGGACGCGTTAAGATGTTGGAAGTAACTGAAGCCGATGCACGCAACCGAAGAAATTATCAGCGCGGCAACGTGGCCGATTTCTTGGATGGCGACTCGCTTTCTTCCGCCAGCTACGGTTATGGTGTTTCAACACTAATCGATCCCCTTCGCTCTAAGGTTTATAAAGGCGGCAGCTGGAACGACCGCGCTTATTGGCTGAGCCCTGGCACCCGCCGTCATCTCGAAGACGACCAGTCTTCTGCCACCATTGGATTTAGATGCGCTATGAACCGCGTGGGCAGCCCCGAGATGGGACCCAAGAGAAGAACGGGTCTGTTCTTTCCTACCCGCCGTCAAAAACGCTGATTATTTTCGAGATACTCTTAAACCCTCCCCACTCGGAGGGTTTTTTTATGACCACCTGTTTACATTTGCAATATGTCAATTATCGAGCTGTATCAAATTTATTTAAAGCACCCCCGTATACAAACCGATACCCGCCAACTGCAAGCCGGTGATTTTTTCTTTGCACTCAAAGGCGATCGCTTCGATGGTAATGCATTTGCCGCGCAAGCGATCAGTGCCGGAGCCGCTGCGGTGGTCATTGATAACCCCACTAACTATATAGATGAAAGAACTATCGTTGTAGACGATGTCTTGCAAACCTTGCAGCAGCTGGCTAAGTATCATAGACAACAATTTAGCATACCCTTTATTGCCATAACCGGCAGCAATGGTAAGACCACCTCTAAAGAGTTGGTACATGCCGTACTCTCTACCCAATTCAAAACCTACACCACGCAAGGCAATCTCAATAATCATATTGGTATTCCACTCACGCTGCTGCGGGTGGGTACCGATGCAGAGATGGCCGTAATTGAGATGGGCGCCAATCATCAACAAGAAATAGCCGGCTATTGCGAATATGTATTGCCCACACATGGCATTATTACCAATTGCGGCAAGGCCCACTTAGAGGGATTTGGTGGTGTTGAGGGCGTTAAAAAAGGAAAGGGCGAATTATTTGATTTTATGCGCAGCCAAGAGGGCACCGCGTTTGTTATGTGGGATTATGATTACCTGCGCAGCATGAGCCAAGGAATTTCTTCTTGCATTACCTATGGAAGCCACGAGGCCGATTACCAAGGAGAGATCGTGCTGGGAAAATCATCTTCGGACAATAACGACTCTTCTCAGGCACCTTATTTAAGCGTGAAAATAACCGGCACACCGCAAGAGGATGAACGAGAATACCCCGTGATCAAGACCCAACTGGTCGGTGATTACAATTTCGCCAATGTAATGCTGGCCGTAGCCGTAGGCAGTCACTTTGGGGTGCCGCTGCACAAGATCGCCACTGCGATCGAAGCCTATATGCCCTCCAATAGCCGATCGCAATTACTGCAAGCAGGAACGAACACCATCATCTTGGACGCCTACAATGCCAACCCTAGCAGTATGCGCGCTGCCATCGAAAACTTTGCCTCAATAAATGCTAACAAGAAAGTATTGCTGCTGGGTGCCATGGCCGAACTCGGCAATGAGAGTCTTGCCGAGCATCGCTTAATTGCGGCACTGATCGCGCAATACCCTTGGGAGCAGGTGGCCCTGGTAGGTGGAGACTTTAACAAGATCGAGCATCCTTTTCTTCGCTTCGCAAATGCTACCGAAGCCGGTCAATGGCTCCAACAACAACAATTTGAGCATACACATCTCTTGATAAAAGGCAGCCGCAGTTCGCAAATGGAGCTGGTGTTGCAAAAAAAATAGAATGAACCTTAAAAAGCTTTTTTCACAATTTGAGCCCGCCGTCTTAGATCTTATTGAGAAAGAGTCTAAGCAACAGTGCTTTACCGCAGGAGAGGTCATTATGAGAACAGGGCAATACATCCGATCGACTGCGCTGATCTTACAAGGTCGGGTAAAGATTTACCGGCAAGGACCCGAAGGCGAAGAATTTTTAATGTATTACCTGGGTCCTGGGCAGGCCTGTGCTGTATCTATGATATGTGCCATGCAGTCTGACACAAGCGAAATTACTGCTGTGGCAGAAGAGGACTGCGAGATCTTGCTGATACCTATCCAACTCATGGACACACTTATGAAAGATCATCGAAGTTGGTATCAGTTTGTGTTGCAAACATATCGGAGTCGATTCGACGAGGTTTTATCTGTAATCGATGATGTTGCCTTCCGTAACATGGACGAGAGATTACATTTTTATTTAAAGCGATTTAAAGAAAAGACGGGAAATAAACATTTCGAAATTTCACACCAGCAGATCGCCGAAGACCTTAATAGTTCCAGAGAAGTCATCTCGCGCTTACTTAAAAAAATGGAGCAACGCGGAGAGCTTATTTTGCATCGAAACATGATCGAAATTACTTCGTGACCTTAGTCACGGTCGTGTTACAGCGACTTCAATAGCTTTGTCGAAATTCTTTACATGATCACCGCACTAGCAATTAGTTTTACAACAGCACAGTTAATCGGTTTTGCCGCTTCGCTACTCATCGGACTTTCGCTCGGTCTTATCGGAGGCGGGGGATCTATACTAACCGTTCCTGTCCTTGTCTATCTGCTAGGTGTAGAGCCCGTGCTGGCCACCGCTTACTCGCTGTTCATAGTAGGCTTTACCAGCGCGGTAGGCGTATACCCTAAATACAAAGAGGGACTGGTAGATGTAAGAACAGCACTCATCTTTGGAGCACCTTCGATTGCGGCTGTATTTCTGACGCGAAAGATGATAGTACCCAACATTCCTACCAATATTTTGCAGTTTGGCGATTGGGTGCTGACCAAAAGCGTGTTGCTGATGATCTTATTTGCTGTGTTGATGGTAGCTGCCTCGGTATCGATGATCAGAGATAAAAAAAACAATACTGAGATTTCAGAGGGTGCCCTCTCCTACAACTACCCCCTGATTTTACTAGAAGGTGCCGTAGTAGGGCTACTTACAGGCCTGGTAGGAGCCGGGGGAGGATTTTTAATTATTCCAGCTCTGGTGATGCTGACAAAACTACCCATGAAAAAAGCGGTGGGAACCTCTCTGCTCATCATTGCTGCCAAATCGCTAATAGGATTTACCGGAGATCTGTCGCAACAGTCTATGGATTGGTCGTTACTTCTTGCTGTAACATTAATGGCCGTTCTTGGCATATTTGCCGGTAATGCCTTGAGTAAGAAAATAGAAGGCGCCCAACTTAAAAAAGGATTCGGATGGTTTGTACTGGTGATGGGCGTATATGTGTTAGTTAAAGAGGCCTTAGGAAGTAGACAGTAATGTGACTTTCGTCACCCGCGGGATGAAAAAATTTACACGAAATTTGCATAGCTAATTAAATTAACGAATATGAAAGTAGAACAGATCTATACCGGTTGTTTGGCACAAGGTGCCTACTACATAGAAAGTAAAGGAGAGGCCGTTATTATTGACCCCTTGCGGGAAGTAGAGCCCTATATTCAAAAAGCTGCCCGCAACAATGCGAAGATCAAATACGTATTCGAAACCCATTTCCATGCCGACTTTGTATCGGGACATGTGGACCTAAGTAAAAAAACGGGTGCTCCCATAGTCTACGGACCCAATGCCAACCCTGCATTTGATGCAATCATTGCCTCGGATGGCCAAGAATTTAAGGTAGGAGAGCTTACCATTAAAGTGATGCACACCCCCGGTCATACCATGGAGAGTACCTGTTATTTGCTACTAGACCCCACGGATAAACCCCATGCCATCTTTTCGGGCGACACCCTTTTTATTGGTGATGTGGGTCGCCCCGACCTGGCGCAAAAAGTAGCTAGTGACCTTACACAAGAAAAATTAGCCGGTTATTTATTCGAATCCCTAAGAAATAAGATTATGACCCTCCCCGATGAGGTGATCGTTTATCCTGCTCATGGTGCCGGCAGTGCCTGCGGAAAGAACATGAGCAAAGAGACTACCGATACGCTCGGCAATCAGAAAAAAACTAACTATGCCCTTAGAGCTGATATGACAAAAGAAGAGTTTATTAAAGAAGTAACCGATGGGTTGGCAGCCCCTCCTGCTTATTTTCCCCTCAATGTAATGCTGAATATTCAGGGCTACGAGAGCATTGATAAAGTACTAGAGAGAGGTCAACAAGCACTTAGCCCCGATGCTTTCGAAACGGCCGCTACCGAAACTGGTGCGCTGGTGCTTGATACAAGGGCCCCACAAACATTTGCGAAAGGATTTGTTCCCAATTCCATCAATATTGGCATAGACGGACAATTTGCCCCTTGGGTCGGAGCCATGATACCCGATATTAAACAAGAGATCTTACTAGTTTGCGATGAAGGACGCGAAGAGGAAGTGGTAACTCGTTTGGCAAGAGTTGGCTATGATTATACCATCGGTTATTTAAAAGGAGGTTTCGCCGCCTGGCAAGCTGCCGGTAAAGAAATCGATCAGATTGTTTCTATCGACGCCGACCAATTAGCAGAGTTGGAGAAAGAGCAGGCAATTTCTATTTTAGATGTACGCAAAAAAAGCGAGTATCTCAGTGAGCACATACAAAGCGCAGAAAACACACCGCTTGATTCTATCAATGACAGCATGTCGAAGATCGATAAGACTAAAACCTACTACGTTCATTGTGCCGGAGGGTATCGCTCCATGATCTTTACCTCAATTTTGCGCGCACGTGGCTATGATAAGCTGATCGATGTAAAGGGAGGGTTCAAAGCCATCAAGGACAGCGGCCGGTTTAACCTTACCGATTATGTATGCCCGTCTACTTTACTGTAAGCTCCATTGAGAAAATTTCTTCTTCTCCCCTGCCTTATATTGCTCCTGTTCGAGGGGCAGGCACAAGACAGGCATGAGGCATGGTTACGGGTGAATCTGGTTCATTGGTATGCTCCCAAAAAAGCAATGGGTTTAGAATTGCACCAACGAATGCAATCTAACTACTGGACGAAAGAAAAAAATCCATTTGAGCATCCGATGCTCTCTATTGCCCGACCCTGGCTTTATTGGAAACTAAAAAAAGAATGGACACTATCTTATAGCCCACTATCATATCATGGCTATACCGTCTTACATAATTCCGCTGGAGAAACTAAAGACTATATAGAGCTTCGCACAACAGTTGGCCTGCAAAAAAATCATAAACTTGGCTCAACTCTTTCACGCCATCGTGCTTGGTATGAGCTTCGATTTATTGATATAAAGGGTGATGCCTATCAGTTTGCCACTCGTTTTCGTATTCAAAACGCATTTATTATACCACTCTGGAAGCCAACGGCTAAAAGCCAGCTGGGCTATCAGCTATCTAATGAATTTTTCTTGGCGGCACAAACAGGATATGTGGGATTTGACCACAATCGTCTATATAATGCGCTCCAGTTGCGAGCCGGTAAGCAAGAATTTAATCTGGGATACCAATGGAGCTTGCATAAAAATGGCACCCAACTATACAATCGAAGACAAGTTTTTCTCAATACCAGTTTTGAGTTGTAACTTTTAACTGAAATAACCCACTATGCGTAGTCTTTATTTTACAGGTATCCTGCTATTTGCATTAAGCGCCTTTGGGCAGGCTCAACTTAGTATGACTCCTAAAAAATTTAACCGGCTAGCCGAAAAAGAGGGTGCGACAATAATAGATGTCAGAACAGCGGTTGAGTGGAGAAGTGGTCACATTGCTGGCGCTAAACTCGAAAACGTTGGAAAAAAAGAAACATTTTTAGCCTCCATTGCCCAATGGGATAAAGAGGGCACCTATTTATTGTATTGCCGATCGGGGCGAAGAAGTCAACAAGCTATGGAACTAATGCAAGCAGCCGGATTTTCTACAGTATATGATCTTACTGGTGGCATTTTAGCATGGGAGAAAGCAATGGCGAATAACCCAGAAAAGATAATACGGCCTCTTCATCGAGTAGTACTACAGCTATCCAGTGGAGATACCCTTGTGTGGAAAGGCGTAATGAATAATCTAAAGAATATGCAGCAAAGCTGGGGAGACAGCGCACAAATCACAGTCGTAGTACATGGCCCTGCTATTGATTTTCTAAGAAAAGATAAGACGACACAGTACGATAAAATTGCCTATTTTTCTCAAGCAGGCATTAGCTTCCTTGCTTGTGAAAATTCGATTACGGAAAGAAAAGTACCGAGAGAAACAATAGTACCAGAAGCTGGATTCGTAAAACTGGGTCTCGGAGAAGTGATTCGCCTTCAAGAAAACGGGTGGAGCTACATCAAGGCTGGGTACTAAAGCGCATATGTGACTATTGTCACCAGGTAATCTTTAGAGACTAGCTAAGTTTGAATATTACTTACAGAAAGCATAACTAATGGCTATTAAATCGGACAATCAGCGCAGTCGACGTCAGTTTATAAAAAAATCGGCATGGGCTGGTTTGGGTACTGGCTTAATCGGACTATCTGCCACGACAGCTGTTGGGCAAAGCCAAAATGAATTGAACACCCTTCAAAATGATAGTGACCAAGAGAAATCTTCTTTTACTATACTTTATACGTCAGACATTCATGCTCAACTACGCACACACGATGAGTTTTTTTGGGAGAACCAGCGAGGGGTTTACAGAAAACGAGGAGGGATGGCAGTTCTTAAAACCATGATCGAGCAATTTCGAAAAAAGAATCCAGGACAGACCCTACTAATAGATGGAGGAGATTATTTTCATGGAAGTGCCATCGCTTCTCTTACAGAAGGTGAGGCCCTAATCCCCATACTAAATGCTTTTAATTACGATCTGATACTCCCTGGTAATTGGGAAGTAGTCTACAAAAAGAAAAAGATGCTCTACGATATGGGGCATAGTAATGCTGCCAAGATCTGTGCCAATATGTGGCACCAAACACAAGATGCAGATAATGGCGAACTTATATATCCCCCTTACTGGATAAAATTCATTGCGGGGGCCAAGGTTGGTTTTATTGGCTATACCGATCACCTTATTCCTAAACGTCAATCGCCTGCCTACAGTGAGGGAATTCGATTTACACATGCTGACTTTAATGTAGCGAAATACATAAAACTATTAAAAGAAATTGAGGGGTGTGGCATTATTTTTATCGTAACGCACATGGGCTTAGCTCAGCAAGTTGGCCTTGCCAATAATCCAGTAGTAGCCGGAGCTGACTTTATTTTAGGAGCTGATACGCACGAAAGGGTACGAGTTCCCATAGAGGGTAAGTATTGTAAAGTGGTAGAGTGTGGGGCCTTTGGATCTTTTTTAGGCAAACTGGATATTGAAGTAGAAGATGGAAAAATAAAAAATTACCAGTACCAGCTCTTAGACGTCGATCCGGCAAAATTTGCTCCAGACCAGAACATTCTTTCAATGATCAAAAAAGCGGAGCAACCTTTTAAAAATATCCTAGATACGGTCATCGGAACCACAACTACTCCACTTGTACGTTATTTTGTAATGGAAACCCCCATGGATAATCTGATTACTGATGCTATCAAGTGGAAATTCAATACCGATATTGCCCTTAGTAATGGATTTAGATTCTGCCAGCCCCTTAATATAGATACAGCTAGCGGAGAAGCCGCCATTACACAAGAGTTCTTATGGAATATGTTACCTGTAGATAGTGAAGCAAAAATCGGCTATGTAAGTGGCACCCAAATATGGGATTGGTTAGAGAAAGAATTACAAAATGCATTTGCGAAAGATCCATCAAAACGCTTTGGTGGTTGGTTCGTACGATTTGCAGGTATGCAAGTTAATTTTACAATTGGCAATGAGAATGGAAAGCGTCTCAACTGGGTAAAAGTAAATGGGGCCCCTCTAGAAAAAGACCGCTTATACTCGGTAGTAGCTTGCGAACGAGAAGGAGATCCCGATGATACACTTTGCAGGATTGAGCAAGTTAAACAACCCAAGAAACTTGGTTGGTTAATGCATGATGTAATAAAGGAGTATTTAGCCAAGCACTCCCCTGTTTCACCGAAACTGGAGGGGAGAGCTACAGCTACTGATCAACCTGCAACCCTACTGACACAACTTCAGGGCACCACCTACGAATTTAGATAAGGCACTTATTATGATAGCTTTTATTCGATCATACTGGCTACTCCTTCTTAGTTTTACTATCCTATGTATAGTAGCTATTGTTTGGAAAAGTGCTGATCAACAAAGCAAAGCTATAGCCGCACAGCAGCCCTTTACAGAGAGTAGCTGGCATCCGCCAAGTTTATATACAGACCGTGAACTAGAAGGTGAGCAACGTCGTCTAGTTATTTTCGGACAAGATCTGATTGCCCGTACAGCATTATACCTTGGACCTAAGGGATCTATTGCCAACATTAGTAATGGCATGAATTGCCAGAACTGCCACTTGCAGGCAGGAAAAAAAACCTGGGGTAATAACTATGGTGCCGTAGCTTCTACTTATCCGCGTTTCCGCGACAGAAGTGGCACTATCGAAAGCATCTATAAACGAGTAAGCGATTGCTTTGAGCGAAGTCTAAATGGGACAGCTCCAGATAGCAATAGTACCGAATACCAGGCCATAGAGGCCTATATCAAATGGGTGGGAAAGGAAACTCCTCTTGGCGTGACTCCAAAAGGAACCGGCATCTACAAGCTGCCCTACCTAAATCGAGCAGCCGATCCTACCAAAGGAAAGTTGGCTTACCAACAAAAATGCCAAAGCTGTCATGGTAGTGATGGGCAAGGTCAGTTAGCCAACAATGGTATCCTTTTTGAATATCCACCACTATGGGGTGAGCATAGTTATAACACAGGCGCCGGCCTCTATCGTATCTCTCGATTCGCAGGCTACATATATAGTAATATGCCCTGGAATAAAACGCAGCACAGTAATCCTGCACTTAGTATAGAGGAGTGTTGGGATATTGCCGCTTTTGTAAATAGCCAGCCAAGACCAGAAAGGGATTTGTCAAAAGACTGGCCCGATATCTCAAAAAAACCAGTAGACCACCCCTTTGGCCCCTTTCATGATGGATTCTCTGAGCGTGAACATAAGTATGGTCCGTTTGAGCCAATCCTTGCAAAAAGAGAAAAATTAAAAAAGTAAAAGCTTACATTAATCAACTAAAAAACAAATCTATGCCTGAATGGATCACAAAACCCTGGCCCTGGTACGTAGCAGGTCCTTTAATAGGATTGACAGTGCCTCTGTTGTTGCTTATTGGCAACAGAACCTTTGGTATCTCTTCTTCGCTGCGACATATTTGTGCAGCATGCCTTCCTGCTAAGATTCCCTTTTTTACCTATGACTGGAAAAAAGAGATCTGGAATCTTTTCTTTGTGGCAGGGGTATTGCTTGGTGGCATCCTAGCGGCCAATTTTTTAATGGACTCCACCCCCATGGTCGTAAACCCTAAGCTGGCTAGTGAAATGGCTACCTATGGAATTGACAACTACAACGGACTTGTTCCTTCGCAAGTATTTAACTGGCCCGCCCTGCTAACCACTCGTGGATTTATATTAATGGTCGTTGGCGGTTTTCTGGTGGGCTTTGGCACCCGTTACGCCGGTGGCTGCACCTCTGGGCACTCCATTATGGGATTGAGCAATTTACAATGGCCCTCACTAGTCGCTACTTGCTGCTTTATGGCAGGCGGGTTCATAATGGCCAATTTGATCTTACCCTTTATTTTAAAAATGTAACTGCCCTTCATTTTAATAACACTTATATGCAACAACCTATCAATACAGACTTCGAGATACGCTCCGAAAATGCCATGTGTGTCAATCAAAGCGAACTCAGCAGTCCTTTATCATCCAATATTAAATATTTACTGGCCGGCATCTTATTTGGCATAGTACTGATCAAAGCCGAGGTCATTGCCTGGTTTAGAATTCAGGAGATGTTTCGACTGCAGAGCTTTCATATGTATGGCGTTATTGGGTCGGCTGT
>CANGTM010000014.1 GCA_947456825.1 Chitinophagaceae bacterium | reverse complement strand
TGAGTACGACCAATGCGAAAAGGATCATTGAGCAGCGCGAAATGAATCCTGCACACGGCGAAGCCGTGCAGGGCTTTGAGTACGACCAATGCGAAAAGGATCATTGAGCAGCGCGAAATGAATCCTGCACAAGGCGAAGCCGTGCAGGGTGCTATTCCACAACCAACTGGGTAGAGAAAACAGTACGCTTAAAGTAATCGACCATCATCACCACATACGTTCCCTTCGATGACATAGCAGGCAATGAGAATGCGTGAGTGCTGTTCTTAGATGACAGGGCTACGGGACGCTCCATCACTACCCGTCCGGTCATATCGGAAACTAGCACCGTGTAATCACCGGCCTCAGCGATGTTTTGAACGCGGATATTAAAAGTACCCGTGCTGACGGGATTAGGGAACACAGTGAAGGAAGGAGCCTTGGATATATTTTTGGCTGGAACAGCTGTGCCGGTCACCGCTGATTTTTCGGCCGACGCAGAACGTGGCGCTGACAAAATAAAGCTGCTGGCCATATCGGAGATATTTCCAAAACCGGGGATGGCACTGGCATCGACCGGTTCGGCCTTTAGTTGCCGAATATCATTGATCCGGAAAAGATGTTGAGTTAACTGCAGCGTACGAGAGCTGCCACAACTCAGCAAAAGGGCTCCCTGCTCATCAACGGCAGCTCCATTGGTAGTAAATCCGGCGGGCAATCCTTCGATCTGACCGAGGTAGCTGGCCACTCGTTGATCGATGTTGATAGAGAAAACAAAATTGCTTTGGGTGATCAAAATTAGGTTGCCATTTTTATCGGCCACCATGTCACCGCCCCAAGAAGTACAACTAGATTTAACGAATACGGTATTAGCGGCATCATCGGTCAAGACACCCAAGTCTATGATAGTGGGAACACCGGTGGTTGAAAACCGAATCAAATGCTCGGCATCATTGGTAAGCGCGTAACCATAGCCATCCGCACCAATGGTCATGCGTGTTACCTGGTTAGCCACATCATTGCGGTTGCGGAGCAACTGTAGCGATTGTTGGCTGAGAGACGTAAAACGAGGACCTTTCTTATCGAGATCTATGAAACGAAGATCGGAGGCATATTGCGGAAAAAAGAAAATACGATTAGAGCGTTGGTCGTAAGCCATGGCGGCAACGGAGCCACCCAACGGAGTGGAAAAGGTATCGGTAGTAGCTCCCAGACCGGCATAGTTACGTTGCATATCGAAAATATCCTTAACAAGGGATCGCCCGGCGGCATCTACCTCTCGCAGATTAGCATATTGTACGGGTGTGGAAGGGTCAGAGGACATGATAAAAATGCCTTTGGAGGAAGTTTGCGCAATGGCGACAAGGGCAGAGGAACTAAAAAAGAGACTGGCAATTACTTTTCTAATAGACATACGGAAAGGATTTTTATCGTTTGTGTTGTAAATATACCTCCTTTTTTAAAAATAAAAAGCAATGGATTTGGCCTAATTTTATAGCCAATAATCTTTCTTACTCTATGACTCGATCGGTGATCTTATTCGCTTTTTATTTCTTAATTACCTCCGGTCTTATACAGGCACAGGCGGACAGCACTAAAACGATAGTAGATATTCACCAATTGGCCACTTTTACCAATGCCGACTACAACATGGGCCCTACCCCGGTTGGAAAGAGCACCTCGTTTAATGTATACATCAAGAACATATCGACTGCCGATACGCTGTGGATAGCCGATGTTAAGGTAGGATGTGGTTGTACGACCCCCAAGTACCGGGTCAACGAACCGATCGTACCCGGACAAACATCCTTTGTAACGCTGGGCTTTACGGGTAGCGCCCGCGGTGAATTTGTAAAGTACGCAGATATCGTTTTTAAAACCGGACAGACCAAGCAAATAAAGTTCTTTGGTCAGGCCGTAACAGACACACTGTCGACTACGCCTGCCATCAAACAATAGCGTATTTTTTGGCCAAGGGAATATTCAGCATTGACCGCGTAAAAGCTGACTAACGAACACGACGGATTCTTTCATAACAGGCCGGCAACAACAATTGAAAGCGCTCGTAGGTCGCCTTAGCGATATTCTGACTATCGAAGGGCACGAACTTTACAAACTCCTCACCGGTACCCGCGCTACGTCCATACTTATATTCATTGGTAAACCAGCCATCTTGTTGCAGCTGCACCCCTTTTAGCGTCGTGTTGGGAATGCTGATATAAAAAGCATCGCTCGAACGAGTTTCTTCGGTGACCATCAGTTGTTGAGCGCGAAGTGCCAGATAAGCCTCTTTGGCCGTCTCTACAGCGGGATCGATTAGCGCTACGTGTTCGGCGAGCACCCGCTGATAGCGATAACCATCCTTATCGCGGTAATGATACAGCTCGGTAAGAACGGCGGAGATGGTATCGCGCAGGTAGGGATAATGAGTACACCCTAATATGAGGGTATTAAGTGGTAAGGCGTAGGGCTGCTGCCGCATTTTTTCGAGCAGAGAAACTAAGTGATAGCGAACATAGTTTACCGGATCGTTGAGTTGTAATTCAAGACATCGACCCCGATCGTCAAATTCACAAAGCAGACTATTTCCGGTTTTTACGAAGCCGTAAACGGGTAAGAGAGTGCTGTCAACAGGATAGGTGGCATGGGTAAAAGAAGGGCCCTTGTACTCTTGCCGAAGACTTTTGGCATCGGGCGCAAAAAAACTCCAGTCCCTGTCAATACTCTCAGCTAGTCCGAATCCACCTTGGCTAACGATAGAAAGCTTTTCCATACCCATCGAATTGGCCATTTGCTGCAAAGAGCGAGGATATCCGTTCGAGGCCACGGTGCCGGCGGTGGCAAATACCCCGATAGTCCCTTTATTTTTTTGCTGGTGGCGAAGGGCGGCAAGCGAACCAGCATTGATCACCCCAACAACAGGTACGCTCCCCCAGCCCGAAACCGATACATACTTTTTAATGTCGTCCAATGCATAGGCCGTGGCGGTATTGCAGGCAATGACAAGCATCTTTACTGGGTCTTTTGGGCTGGTCGTAAAGGGAGAAGAGAGATCAGCACTGCGCATCGTCGCTTGCTTCTCCAACAAGAAACGCATACTTTTTAGAACGTGCTCTTTGAGCAGATCGGTCTTGGAGGCCGCCGCATAATTTCCATAAGGCATATTGGCTTGATCGGCCAGGTATTGAAAATGCTCTCCCTTAAAATCGGGTATCCCATCGGCACCGGGTTGACCGGTACGATTGTTAAAGGCGTCAAGGGTTAGTATAGCTTCCAACACGGTAAGCCCCCCGGTTCCAGAGTCGAAGACCCCGATCGGTAGTGAAGTACGCTGTGCTGCGGTCACGAACGAAAGCCCAACCGCAATAAAAAGAAGGAGCTTCTTTACCATAGCGGAAAGTTAAGGATATTCTCTACTTTTAAACCATGAAAATAGCTTGTTGGTCGGTAGGAAAGACCCATGAATCGTACATAAAAGAAGGAGTCAAGCTATTTACAGACCGCTTACAACACTACTTTAAAACGGAGTGGACGCTGCTGCCGGTACCCAAATCGACAGGGATGCTAAGCGAAATGGATCTGCGCCGTAAGGAGGCAGAAATGATTCTGGACTGGCTGGAAAAGGATGATTATCTGGTTTTGCTCGACGAGAAAGGTAGATCGCTTAGCTCAGAAGGACTCGCCACCTTTTTACAAACAAGGGCAAATGAAAGTACCAAAAGGATAGTCTTTTTGATCGGAGGCGCCTATGGCGTAGACGAAATGGTAAAAAAGCGAGCCAATTTCTGTTGGAGCCTATCAACACTCGTCTTTCCTCACCAGCTGGTCAGGTTGATCTTGTCAGAACAACTTTACCGTGCCGCCACCATTTTGCGAAACGAAAAATACCATCACCCCTAACCCACCAGTTTTAGCATGATGAGCATTACCCTGGTTATTATTGTCTTTACATCGCTGGTATCTATCGTTTCATTTGGCAAACGAAAGACGATAGACCAATTGATCTTTGATCCTACAGCCATTACACATCGCGGGCAATGGTATCGATTTTTTACAAGCGGATTGATCCATGCCGACTGGGAACACTTGCTTTTTAATATGCTCTCGCTTTATTTCTTTGGCCAGATCGTTGAGCCGGCATTTGAAAGCAACGTATTGTTCGGAGCACAAGGCAAACTTCTATACCTATCCCTGTATGTAGTTTCGCTGCCGCTCTCGCTGCTATCCTCTTATCTTCAACATAAAGACAACAGAGGATACAGAAGTCTGGGGGCCTCAGGCGCTGTAAGCGCCATTGTATTTGCAGGCATTTTGTTTAATCCAACCGCCAAATTGGGATTCTTTCTGATCCCTCCCATTATACCCGGGTATATTTTTGGCCCGCTGTATTTGCTGGCCTCGGCCTGGCTTGGAAAAAGAGGCGGAGATCAGATCAATCACAGTGCGCATATTAGCGGTGCACTGGTAGGTGTAGCGATTACCTGTCTGTTGGCCTCCGCACTGCAAACGGCCTACCACCCCTGGCAAGAATTTTTAAATAAAGTGAGTCTTCAATTCTAAGTGCCTGCTATAAAATGGATCGCGCAGATCTGTGATGTCTTGTTCGTTACCTTGAATCGGTCATCAATGCGCATGCCCAGCACCCATAGAATTTTTTTATCGGACTCAAGCACCCACACTTTCTCTTTTTGAGTTGCAGAAAGTTTTTGGTCGATCAGAAAACGGGCGATCTTCTTTTTCTTACGCATGCCTAGTGGATAAAAATAATCCCCCGCCTTCCAAGGACGTAGCAGCATTGGAAACCTTATACCGCTGGCGTCGAGCCAAGCCTCATTGTCGACCGATGGGGGCTTTTGTCCTGATTGAGCGAGTTCGGAGATCTCTACCCTTCCCATAGCAAAAGAAACGTTGGCGGGTATTGAATCGATCGATTGCCCCTCGACGCTACCGATAGGTGCCGGTGATAGCAATAAAAAATCTCTGTTGCGCATCAATCGGTAAGTCCCCTCAGCTGCCTGTACCAGCGCACCGGTTTGTGCAACTAGCAACTTCTCTATCTCAACGAGCTGACCACTAGAAAATCCGAAGGGAGTAAAAAGCTCGAACAACAACGTACGGCCATTCCCCTGTCGCAACGCATGTACGGAAACCTTGTATTCGGTTCCTTTCTTGATGAGCAACGAATTTCGAAGTCGTGTCATGCATTGAGCATACAATGTTTCTATTTCGGTAAAACGGCGAATAGAGTCAGTAAGATTCTCTTTAACCTGGGGATACACCTTTTCGATGGCAGGTATAATCGTGTGGCGAAAATAGTTACGAGTATACTTCTCATTTGTATTCGAGGAATCCTCTACATAAGAGAGATTCTTATCGTGGGCCAATTGCAAGATCTGGTGTCGCCATACGCCCAGCATTGGCCTCAATACTTTCCCATTTCGGGGAGGAATACCCGTTAATCCCGAAAGCCCCGTTCCTCTAAAGAAATGCATGGCCACGGTCTCGGCATTGTCATCGGCTTGGTGCGCTGTCAAGATCCAACACGGCGATGCAACATCAACAGCCAGCGCCTCGAACCATTGGTATCGAAACTGCCGGGCGGCTTCTTGTATAGATAGTTTATGAAGTGCTGCAAAAGCGGCTAGATCTACTTTGTTCACCAGCAATGGCAGCTGCCAACCTGTTGCCAACTGTCGCACCATGGCCTCGTCTCGGTCACTCTCCGCACCTCGTAATTGAAAATTGCAGTGTGCCAGTGTAACGGCAAGACCCGCCTCTTTGCACAAACAGGCCAAGACCACAGAATCTACACCCCCACTGATGGCCACAATAAAGCGATCGTCCCGACCGACTGGTGCGATCTGCTGCAGAGATTCTAGTATAACAAACGGCATACTCATAGATCAGTAGGTAAGTTCTTCCCACGCACTTCGCAACTCTGCGTAAGAATGATGGTCCTTTTGCAGTTGAGCTTGTTCCATTCCTTTCTCATACACCCGAACGGCCTCTTCTATCTGATCTTGGGTTTCCAGTATTTTGGCAAGATGGTAATAACTGCCCACATAAGCGGGATTTTCAGCTAAGAGCTTCTCGAAAAGAGTACGGGCCATCGACAGGTCGCCTATTTTTTGATACTCCAAGGCTAGCGCGTGCTGCAAAAAAGAATCTGTGGGACTCTCTTGTAAATACGCTACCAGTTTATCAATTCTAGACATAGGTGCAACAGGTTTTAAACAACTCAAAAAAGAATTGCAGAAAAACATCTTTTATCCGGCTTGGCTTATCTTTGCATAGTTGCATAGACAACTAAACCATATGCAATGGAAAACATATGAAAATTCTGGTCTGCATCAGTAAAACGCCGGATACCACAGCAAAAATAGCCTTCACCGACAACAACACGAAATTCGATACGGCTGGTGTGCAGTGGATCATTAACCCCTACGACGAATGGTATGCACTGGTAAGAGCCATTGAACTCAAGGAGGCCAAGCCCGATACGGTTCTGCACTTGGCAACGGTGGGGGGAGCCGATGCCGATCCCATTATCAGAAAAGCACTGGCCCTGGGTGGTGATGAAGCCTACCGCATCAACTTGGACGGAGCCGATTGCTACCAGGTGGCCTTTCAGCTGGCCCAACTGATCAGCAAGGGAGGTTATGACCTCGTACTGACCGGTAAAGAGACCATCGACTACAACGGTTCTTCGCTCGGCGGAATGATCGCGGGCATAAATTACCTACCCTATATCAGTCTGGCCACTCACTTAGAAATCGCTGAAAATAAGGCGATCGTTACCCGTGAAATAGAAGGTGGCGAAGAAGTATGCGAGGTAGCGTTTCCTCTCGTTGTTAGCGCACAAAAAGGAATGGCCGAAGCACGTATTCCGAATATGAGAGGAATTATGGCTGCTCGCACAAAGCCACTTTCGGTCGTAGAGCCAATAGCCCAGGATCCCCTGACAACGGTCACGGCGTTTGAATTACCGGCGCCCAAGGCTGGCGTTAAACTTGTTGCACCCGATCAAGTTGATGAACTGGTACGCCTGTTACACCAAGAAGCCAAAGTATTGTAATTTATAAGCATAAAACTAGTGTATGAACGTTTTGATCGTTATTGATACTGCTGAAGGAATCATAAAAAAATCGGCCTTTGAAACCCTTTCTTATGGCGCTGACCTGGCTGCGCAACTTGGCGTGAATGCCGTTGGCCTGTTACCGGGAGCCACCAGCGAAGAACTCGGCAGTCTGGGACAATACGGTATCAACAAGATCGTGCACGTCAATCCCGACCAACCACGTGCGGACGATCCCACAGTGTTGGCCGGACTTATTGCGTCGGTAGCCTCTACCGAGCAATGCGACGTGATCGTTTTTTCACATTCGCTTTCCGGAAAGTCCATTGCACCAATAGTAAGTGCACAACTAAAGGCAGGCCTCGTAACTGGGGTTGTGGGCCTTCCTGACACCGGTAATGGTTTTGTAGTAAAAAGAGCGGTCTTTTCTGGCAAGGCCTTTTCGCACGTGCGCATAGAAACACCCATAAAACTGATCAGCGTCAATCCTAATTCGTACAAAGTAAATACGGGTGGATCTCCTGCTACGGTAGAGACCCTCTCATTGCCCACAGCGGCCCCACGCGTACTCGTTACCAAAAGACAAAAATCAAGTAATGAACTATTGCTGACCGAGGCAGAAACCGTGGTAAGTGCCGGAAGAGGCCTTAAAGGGCCAGAGAATTGGGGCATGATAGAAGAGCTGGCCAAGGTAATGGGAGCCGCCACCGCCTGCAGCCGACCAGTGGCAGATGCTCACTGGCGCCCCCACAACGAACATGTGGGACAGACCGGTGTTGCCATTGCCCCTACCCTTTACGTGGCCATTGGCATATCGGGTGCCATTCAACATCTGGCTGGCGTCAACAGAAGCAAAGTGATCGTCGTTATCAATAAGGATCCCGAAGCTCCATTCTTTAAAGCCGCTGACTATGGGATCGTGGGTGATGCATTCGACGTGGTACCCGCATTTACCGCTGCGGTTAAAAAACTCAAGGGTGTATAGCCCTATAGCCTGCCCTTTTTTTATATTTGTAGGGCGATGAAAAAGATCGAACTAGAAATAATCGCTATCTCGCATAGCATTACCCAAACACACTCATATGCAGTGGTGCTGGGGGAGGTCAACGGTATTCGTCGGCTGCCTATCATTATTGGTGGCTTTGAAGCACAAGCCATTGCCGTAGCCCTAGAAAAAATGAATCCCTCTCGCCCGCTCACCCACGACCTCATGAAGAACTTTATGACCGCTTTTGGGATCGAGTTGCACGAGATAATCATCAACGACTTGCAAGAGGGGGTTTTTTATTCTAAGCTGGTCTGTTCCAACGAGAGCGACACCATTGAGATAGATTCACGCACTTCCGATGCCATAGCCATGGCAGTGCGCTTCGGATGCCCTATCTATACCCTTGATACGATCCTGGAAAGTGCCGGCATCTTGTTCGAAGAGAGCGAAGAGTCGGGCAAGAAAAAAAGAAAGAAAAAAGAACCCCTGCCCGAGGAGATGCGCCCAACCGGCCACGATGATCTCAAGCAAATGACGCTCATGGAACTGAACAATCTGCTCAGCGAGGTATTGGATAGCGAAGATTACATACGCGCCATAGCCATACGCGACGAGATCAATAGTCGCAACGCCGAGGGAAAGCAATAGCCCCGCATGATAGTATTCCCCAATTGCAAGATCAATCTCGGCCTGCATATCACCGCCAAACGGCCGGATGGCTATCATGACATAGAAACGATATTTTATCCCGTCCCTTTTACCGATCTGCTCGAAGTGATCCCCCGAGATAGCGAACCGGATTGCGCACTAGAACAAACAGGTTTGTCCGTAGCGGGTACACCCGAACAAAATCTTTGCGTAAAGGCGTATCGGCTGCTTAAAAAAGATTTTCCCTCGCTACCTCCCATTACCATTTACCTGCATAAACAAATACCCAGCGGAGCTGGGTTGGGAGGCGGCAGCGCCGATGGCGCCTTTATGTTACAATTACTGGCAAATCGATTTTCACTGCCGGTTACTAAAAACGATGTAGAGAGGTATTCGCTGGCACTGGGTAGCGATTGTCCATTTTTTATTGAGAATAAACCGGTACTGGCCATTGGCCGGGGAGAAAAAATGCGCACAATAGCGGTGGACCTTACTGGCTGGCATCTTGCCTTACTGCTACCGGGCCTGCACGTATCGACCAAAGAGGCATTTGATAATTGCATGCCCCGTACTCCTTCGATAGGGCTCGAAGAGATCATACAAAAGCCCATATCGGCGTGGCGAAACGAATTGACCAACCAGTTCGAAGAGACCGTCTTTTTGCATTACCCAGAGCTGGCTCGTTATAAGCGATCACTCTATGAGCAAGGCGCAGTGTATGCGTCGATGAGCGGCACCGGCAGTACTATTTTTGGTCTTTTCTCCACGGCACCTGATGCAATGCGACTTCGTGAAGAATGCGGTTGTGAAACGCGAATCCTACAGCTCTAATTACGACATTCGGCCCGACCATTGTTGCAAAAAATAGTTTCCTATATTTACAGGGTGACTCGAACATTTGACCATAGCGCTTGCCCTGCCCTGCTGCAGCAACATCTCGACCTGCTCAATCACTAACGGGCTTCTTAGAACCTCAGTTTCTGAAGTTCGCTTGCGTAAGCATCTTTCGGAAAGCCTGTTTTCTGACACACTTTCTCCTGTACCCTTTTAATTTATTTTCATGCCAGTGATTGATACACCGGTGCAGATCGCACTCGAAGAAAAATATGGAGCTCATAATTATCATCCATTGCCGGTGGTGCTTAGCCGAGGCAGGGGTGTATATGTATGGGATACCGAACAAAACCGCTATCTCGACTTTCTAAGTGGGTACTCAGCCCTCAATCAAGGGCATTGTCACCCTGCCATCATAGAGGCGCTAACAAACCAGGCACAAAAACTGACCCTTACGAGCCGCGCTTTTTATAATGACCGATTGGGTCCGTACGAACAGTTTTTATGCACTTATTTCGGATACGACAAGCTACTGCCGATGAACACCGGTGTTGAGGCAGTAGAAACGGCCATCAAGCTCTGTCGTAAATGGGCATACCAGTACAAAAAAATCGAGGAGAACAATGCCATCGTGATTGTTTGTGAAGGAAATTTTCATGGCAGAACCTCAACGGTTATCTCCTTTAGCAGCGACCACGACTCTAAGAACCAGTTCGGCCCCTACATGCCTGGTTTTGTAACGATTCCCTATGACGATATAGAAGCCTTGAAATTAGCCTTAACAGACAAAAGAGTGGCCGGCTTTTTAGTGGAGCCCATTCAAGGAGAGGCCGGCGTGGTAGTGCCTACGGATGGTTATTTACGAGCCGCCTTTGAAGCCTGTCAGCAAGCGAACGTTCTCTTTATAGCTGATGAGATTCAGACAGGATTAGGTAGAACCGGTGCTCGTCTGGCCTGCGATCACGAGGAGGTACGCCCCGATATACTGATATTGGGCAAGGCACTGAGCGGAGGAACATTGCCGGTAAGCGCTGTACTAGCCGATGACGAGATCATGCTGGTCATTCAACCCGGACAACATGGCTCGACCTATGGAGGCAATCCGCTGGCTTGTGCCGTGGCAGAGGCCAGCATTACGGCAATTGAAAATGAAAACATGGCGGACAATGCCAACGAAATGGGCGTCCGATTTAGAACTGGCCTGCAACAATTGAATAGTCCGCATATCGCGTTGGTAAGAGGAAAGGGGCTTATGAATGCCGTGGTCATCGATCATCCTGACCCCGAAGCTGCTTGGAAACTCTGTATTACCATGATGCAACAGGGGCTACTGGCCAAACCCACCCATGGAGATAAGATCCGATTTGCACCTCCGCTAGTGATAACGGCGGACCAAATAGATGAAGCGCTGAAGATCATCGAGAACAGCCTTTCTATTTTAGATTGATAAATACCTTTTAGGATATTTTCTGCTGAGGTGCTTCTACTTTTGAAGGCCCTTTGGGAAAGAGAGCGGCGAGAAGCATCAAAATACTGGCCAGCAACAATACATACATGCCTGTCAGGCGCTGAGGGCATTCACCTCCTCTGCATAAGGACAGGATCAGAAAATTTCGAATGGTCCAAGCCATGTTAAAAGCTACCACTAACAAATTAGCGCGTTTGGCCCATACAGCGGGAATCAATGTAAAGATCAAATAGAACAAGCCGAGCAACAAGTGCAAGTAACCTGGCTTACCATAGCGGGTTCCACCGGCATCTAATCCGGAAATGACCAATTGCTTGGATGGTATCAAGACCCAAGGCATGGTGCAAGCCAGCATTAGCAGGAGAACAGCCATAAGACCTAGCCAGGATGTGGAGCGCATAAAGAATGTGATTGCGCGAGCAAGTTAATCAATTTTAGCAGGGAGTCTCCGACGTCGAACAGAAAAATAATAAAGGGGTATCCCGGCCAGCGTGATCAGCAGCGCTAGCCCCGAATTGACAACGGGTTGCTTATGCTGCAAAAAAAGTGAAACATCCTTATAAACAGTCGCCACCAGATAAGAGATCGAAAACAGTATAAATAGCAGCGTGCTGTACGGATGACCGGCGATCTTATACGGCCGCTCCCTCATGGGCTCCTTATATCGCCAATAGAAAATACCAATAGCCCCTAACCCGTACACTAACCAGGTTATAAACACATACATATCGGCCAGCAGATCGAACGAGCCGCTAAATACCAGCAACGATGTCCAGGTACCATGCAAGAACAGCGCATTGCTAGGCGTACCCGCCCTCTTGTCGAGCTGACCAAACCATCCCGATAAGACCCCGTCCCTACCCATGGCGTAGGTAACTCGAGCCGTGGCCATTACATTGGCATTTATTGCCCCGAGGGTACAACAAACGATCATTCCCCCTGCTAACAACGCAAAACCATTTCCATGAGCCAACCGCATGGCATCAGCGGCCACCAGCGGTGATTGAGCCATCTGATCGACAGGCAATACGTAGAGATAAGAAAAATTGATAAGGATGTAGATGAGCATACAAATGACTACCCCCAGCACTAAACTGCGTGGAATATTTTTTTGCGGGTCGCGTATCTCCCCTGCCATTGAAACGATATTGATCCACCCATCATAGGCAAAGAATGCTCCGGTAAAGGCCGCCACGATACCCGACACGAGCGCAAGTCTATCAGTGAACGTATAAGAAGTCGAGAGATTTGTCAGCGATCCGTTCTCGGCACTGAGCAACCCGAATGACAACAGAGCAATAATAGAAAAATTAACGATGGCAGACACTTGCTGAAACCGCCCACCGGCTCGCAAACTCTTTGCGTTGACAACACTAAACCCCATCACCAGTCCGATAGCCACCGCTTTGATGCCAATATCTTTGAACGGATACAATGTGCCCAGTCCGGGAATAGGTAAAGCATATCGAATAATAAATTCCTCACTGCATTGAGCAAGGGGTACAAACTGACCAATATAGGAGGCGCAGACAAAGGCGATCGCAGCGACCGAAGCCGTATTAATGATCGAAAAGGCAGACCACCCGTACAAAAAAGCCATCGGCGCACCGAACAAATGATGAAAATGAACGAACAAGCCACCCGTTTTGGGTAGCATGGCCCCCAACTCGGCAAAGACAAGCGCACCTAATAAGCTCATTACCCCAGCCCCTACCCAAATCAACAACAACCAGCCCGGTGAGGCCAATTGCGCAGCCATAGAGGCGGGTTTGATAAAGAGACCTGAGCCAATAATACTGCCTACCACAATGGCAACACCGGTAGAGAGCGAAAGGCGCGAAGCGGAGGCAGACATGGGTGAATTTAGCTAAAGCTAAAGATAAGCGGAACCACCACGGCCACAAAAAGTGCCCACCCGGCATAGAACGGTAAAAAGACAGCAATGGTCTTTTCTATGGCAGCGAATTCCACCTCTTTGCTCCGTACCTGCCGCACTAGTTGGACAGCGATCAAAATAAGATGTATGAAGAATAATAAGTTGGCACCGAGCACCGCCAAGCGGTTAGGCGTAAATCCCCAATTGGATATTCTGTACAATATGGCCAGCAATGCGATTGAGTTGACAACGATGGTCACCACCGATAAGAGCAAGGTGATCAACAAGGCTCCTCTGCCCGAAGAAGATCTAGGCAATTCTACCAGCGAAAAGAAAACGATGGCCAGCACGCCGATCAACAAGAGATTAAAAAGCAATAAGAACTCCCTGTCATTGAAAGGGTCCTTACTGGCCCAGGCCATCCCGATCAGATATCCTATCAACGTTACTAAGACGACCGGACTAAAGATGCGGGCAATGATAGGAGAAACTCTACTGACCAGTCGGGGATTGGTATCGAGAATATAAGTGGCTACCAGGGGGCAGGCCGACAACTCGATCACTAGTATCCATTGAAAATAAATTTCTCCAATATCTATACCGATCAAACTAAATAACCCCATGGTAATACCACTGATCGCCATTACCGCGCTGGTCATGATCGAGACCAGTATGATAAGATCTCCGTTGTAGCGAAGAAAATCAGGTCTTTTTTCCCAGCGCATCAATGAGGGAGCCCCGGTATGGACAAACCCAAACACAGCCCAAAAAAACAGGGGCAGATGAATGCAAGACAAGATAAAAGTACTGCTATCGTCAGCGGAGGGTAACCAATTGATAAAAAGGGCTCCAACCAATAGCAGGGCTGCCACAGCCCCGGAGATCATAATGGATAGCCGTCGCTTTCTTGCAAAATAGACAAGCAAGGATGTAAACAGTATAAAGCTGACGTTACGGGGATAGTAACGGTCTTCGTCTATACCGACAATAACTGGCAACTTGACCAAGAAAGCAGTTAACAGCGCTGTTGCTACTAAAAAAAGCAGGTCGGACTTTTGCTGTGTAGGAGCGGCAGAATGGCTACGGTAACTGAGTCGTTGATGCCAAAATGCGGCTTGGGGGCGATCGGCTATCTGGGTATAGATCTCGTAAAAAGAAGTACGAAACGCCGTTTTATTGGAACGATACAGAGATTCGAGCTGACTGGCATCATCCAGATGCGCGAGTATTTTTTCTTTCATACCAGGACTGCATCAGAGCAGGTGGAATAAAAGTACGTGTTTACTAAATTACATGTAACCCGCTTATCAAGTTTAACAATAAGAGGAGGCCCGAATAGACCTTACCCGCTCATCGGCCCAATACTCGTCAAAGGTCATCAGGCGGTCAATGACCCCGCGAGGAGTTAGCTCGATAATTCGATTGGCTACCGTTTGCATGAACGTATGGTCATGGCTGCTGAGCAGAACGTTACTCTTGTATTCGACACACTGGTCATTGAAACTTTGAATGCTCTCCAGATCGAGGTGATTGGTAGGCTGATCCAATAAGATGACATTGGGATTTTGGAGCATCATTCGGCTGAGCATGCAGCGCACCTTCTCGCCCCCACTGAGCACTTTCGTCTTCTTGAGTACATCTTCTCCGCTAAATAGCATCTTTCCCAAAAACCCTCGTAAGAAAGGTTCATCCACGTCCTTGACATGGTCGGGCACATACTGACGAAGCCAATCCATCAAATTTAGATCGCCTGCGAAATAAGCGTCATTCTCTTGGGGTAAATAGGCATAGGTAACGGTACTTCCCCACTCAAAATGTCCGGCATCTGGCGTGGTGAGGCCTGCGATACAATTAAAGAAGGCGGTCACTGCCAACGGGTCTTGACTGAGAATGGCTATCTTATCTCCCTTATTAACCGTAAAACTGATATCACTGAAAAGCACACGACCCTCTACACTTTTTGAAAGCTTCTCAACGTTCAGTATCTGATTACCCACCTCCCGCAGGGGTTGAAAAATAATCCCTGGATATTTTCTATAGCTGGGCTCGATCTCTTCGATGGTCAATTTCTCGAGCGCTTTTTTTCGAGAGGTTGCCTGCTTGCTCTTGGAGGCATTCGCACTAAAACGAGCGATAAAGTCGAGCAAAGCCTGTCGCTTATCCTCTACTTTTTTGTTCTTGTCACTTAACTGACGGGCCATTAACTGAGAGGACTGGTACCAGAACGTATAGTTACCGGTAAAGATCTTGATCTTCTGACGGTCCACATCGGCCACATGGGTACAAACCGCATCTAAAAAATGTCGATCGTGACTGACAACGAGAACGATGTTCTCGTAATCGGCCAGAAAATTCTCGAGCCAACCTATCGTCTCAAGATCGAGGCCGTTGGTAGGCTCATCCAGCAATAAGATATCGGGATTACCAAAGAGGGCTTGCGCCAATAATACCCGAACCTTTAAATTGGCAGGAATGTCTTTCATCAAAGACTGATGGTATTCCTCGGCGACCCCTAACTCACCTAGCAAAACGCCGCCATCGCTCTCCGCCGTATAACCGCCCATCTCCCCAAACTCACTCTCCAACTCGCCGGCTCGAATGCCATCCTCCTCTGTAAAATCTGATAAGGCATAGATCCTTTCGCGCTCCTTGTGCACCTCCCAAAGACGAGTATGTCCCATAAGGACGGTGTTGAGCACGGTAACCTCATCGAATGCGAATTGATTTTGCCGCAGTACTGCCATTCGCTCGCCCGGCGTGATCTCGACCCTTCCCTTATTCGGCTCGATCTCGCCACTTAGAATTTTGAGGAACGTACTTTTTCCGGCACCGTTGGCCCCGATCACCCCATAGCAATTACCCTTAGTAAAATTGAGGTTGACCTCTTCGAAAAGCACTCGTTTTCCGTAGGCGAGCTTAAGATCTTTGACACTTATCATAGGTAGCGGATTGCGGCGGCAAAGGTAGCATAAAAAAAAGCATCCCGCCCGGTAAGACCGAACGGGATGCACTTATGAGATGAAATGTTTACTTGTAGATCGCCATCGAGATGGTTCTGGTAACGGTCTCACCCCTTTCGTCATTGCTGAACATCAGGTGATAGGTTCCGTTTGGAAGCTGCGTCATGTCCATCGCGATCACCTGTCCAAAGAACACACCCGCTACTTGTTGCGTACGGATCAGTTGTCCCAGGTTGTTGTATACGCGAAGTCCGAACTTGGTGTAAAGGTCAGTATTGACACGCACTCCGAAACGGCCGGTATTGGGGTTAGGGAACAAGGTCAGCGAAGCAGGATTATCAAGTTGTATTTGACGCTCTGCACACTGCTCTACAATAATGATCCGACTGTCGGTAGACTGACAACCCGCATTGGAGGCCGTATAGGTAATAGTCTTTTCTCCAAGACCAGCGGCAGAAGGATTAAAGGAAGAACCTGTCACACCACTTCCGCTAAAGGTACCACCTGCCGGTGTAGCGGTCAATGCTACAGGACGGTCAGAGCGGCAAAGCTCTGTAGGCACACTTCCAAAGCTGATGATGGGGAATGTATTAACGGTAAGAGCTACGCTTGATGAGAAGATAGTACCACAACTTGTCGTAACGGCTGCCCTAAAGAGGTAGCCATTTTGTGCAGCGGGCACATTGGCTTGGTTGTAGGTCGGGTTGGTGGCTCCTGAGATGTTGGTCCAGGTAGTTCCGCCATTGGCACTAGCCTGCCACTGGTAGGTAAGCGTACCTACGGGAGTAGTAGCCGCTACCACAAAGCTGGTAGAAGCTCTCTCGCAAATAGTGGCAGTGGCCACAGGGTTAGCAGTAATAGTAGGCGCTGCGCTCAGGGTAAGCGTGGCCGCGGTAGAAGTTACAGAGGGAGTACAAGCGCCTGATACAACACAACGGAAACGATTTCCATTCTGTGACAATACAGTTGAAGCGATCGTATAAGTAGCCAGCGTAGCACCGGAGATGTTGCTAAAGGTGGCTCCATTGTCGGTGCTTACTTGCCACTGGTAGGTAAGGGCGGTTCCCGATGCGGTCACTGCAAAAGAAACGGTCGTTCCGGTACATTCGGCAACGTTAGCCGGATTATTTACGATAGCAGGCAGTGTATTAACCGTAAGGGTAGCTGAAGAAGAGGTAGTGTTACCGCACTGTCCACTAACGATGCAGCGGTAGCTGTTTCCGCTCTGTGAAGCGGTTACTCCGCTTACTACCAGCGAAGCACTGGTGGCGCCGCTGATATTGGCGAACCCGGCACCGGTATTAACCTGCCACTGATACGTTCCGGAAGAAGCCACCGTAAAGGTAGCGTTACTGCCTACGCAGGCTGTTTGGTTGGCGGGTTGAGTAGTAATGGCAGGACCACTACCAGACTGAACCGTAAAGCTGAGAACAGCCGTACGCGTGGGAGCGCCCGTGCTGGTACCCGTAACGGTGATATTATAGGTGCCGGCATTTAGCGTGTTGGTTCCTGTGAGAATTACATCTGCACTTCCGCCAACAGCGATAGTACTGGAAGAGAAGCTAACCGTAGTACCGGCAGGATTGCCCGTAGCGCTGAGGGCGACGTTTCCAGTATATCCACCATTGGATGTAGTTCCCAATGAAATTGACATGCTGGAAGGCGCAGGACAAGCCGCCGTGGCAGGCGTTGTTGAATTAAACGTAAATCCAAAAGGAGGCGGCACAATGGTTAGGTCGGCATTGTTGATATCAAAGAAGATATTGCCAACGGCCTCCACCATAATACGAACCGTGGTGCTGGGAGTGTTAGGCACAATGATAGACTCCGATCCGTCGTTGGGCGTACTGGCAACAAGAGTGGTGAACGAAGTACCACCGTTGGTCGAAATAGAGATTCTGACGTTTGCGCAGTTGACAGGAGCACCTGTAGTTCCGTTCACCGACCAAGTGATGGTCTCAGCGTTACCGGCCGTCCAACTGGTAGCCGTATTTTGCGAGGTGATAAGGAAAGGTCCGAGGTTGGCAACTGTTACGACCATATCATCCGATTTGGTATTACCACCGCCAGGATGATTGTCTTTGGCAATAAATCTGAAGTTGAGATTCTTGGCAACTCCAGGCAATACTTCCCATCTGTCGTTATTGGTTCCGTTAAGGATATACTGCAGCGAAGGAAGCGTTCTTACCGGAGTACTGTAGTCGAGGAAAGTTCTAAAATGAGGGCCGGTGGCCGTAGAGGTAGCAGAAGGAACGGTAGGAACAGCAGTAGAAGCTCTGTTGTCGATCTGCTCCCAGTTGTAGGAAAGAACGTTGGTCGGGTTGGCATCCGTAGCCGTACCTGTAAGTCTGAAAGGAGTTGAGAAAGGAATGGTAAAATCAGTACCGGCATTGGCCGTTGGCGCCGTGTTACCAGTGGCAGTAGACACCACGCAAGAGTTTCCGGTTGAGTTTCTTATATAGTTAGTGACCTGCTCAATACTCTTTACAGAAAAAATGGCAATACTATGTGGAGCTACATCAGTGGTGGCTCCGGTAATACCGGCATATCCCATGATCGTTACACCGCTGCCAGGCTCAACGTTAACACCCGTACCCTCAATGTTAAAAGAGAAAGTATGGTTAGCACCGAACTGGTGCCCTAACTCGTGCGCCAAATAATCGATGACATAGAACTCGAGCAAAGACGGGTTGCTGTAAACGGTCCATCCTCTGCCCTTGTTGGTGTTGTTACAAACGCAACCTATACAACCGGCGTTTCCGTTATCGCTTCCCTTGCTGACCGTATGGCCAATGTCGTAGTTACCGTTTCCGATAGCAGCATCAATGGCAGCCATCGACGTAGTACCAACGGGTGAGTTAGGATTGGTAATGGGGTCGGTAGCAGGATTAAAGTAAATGATCAAATTGTTGTTGGCCACCAAGATCATACGCACCCCGAAGTCTCTTTCATAAACTTGGTTAGCACGTGTAATATGACTGTTGAGTGCAGCTAGTACGGCACCCACACTATCCGCCAAGCTGGGTAATCCGCCGGTGGGAATAAAGTGCAACGAAAACTCTGCACCGGAGATCATGGCCAGACGATAGGTTCTAAGCAGACCATCATCTGCATTTTCCTCGCCAGGCCCGGCGTTGTTGATGATATCTTCGGTCAAACACTCGAAGTCTGCAGGCACGTCGGTATAATCTCTTCTGTTAGAAACTCGATACACATCGTTGTGAACCCTGTCCACATAAACGGGCTCGCTAGTAGGATTAAGTATAGTAGCATGCACCCCATGAATAGAGACATCGAATCTGATATTATCCGCAGGATTATCTACGCCTTGTCCTGAGAAGGAGTAAATACCAGGATAGCGAGCCAGTAACTCCGGCGCCATAACAGGTGCATTTACAATTCGGAATTTCTTGATCTCTCCACTTGGCATGGGAAATTCGACCATAAAGGTGGATTGCGTTACACGCTGATCGGCCTCCATGGGCGCTTGGGCTACCAATTGCTTAAAAGCGGTCTCTTGTAAACGAAACAGTTTAACGTTTTCGGGACGTCTTGACTGAGCCGCTGCGAAAACATCATAGCCCAGGCTAGACTCCGTTACTGGCGTCCAAAAGCGCTGATTCTGACCAAATACGGACGAGAAAAACAGCAAGGAAATTAAAAAAAGTGTAAAATTTCTCATGGGTGGATTTAATTAAATGAGATGTTAAATTATCCGAGCGACTAAAAGTAGGAATATTTCGCAAAAAAAGTAGCAATCCAACAGGGGAAATTTAAAAAAGAAGGCCCCACCATGTGAATGGTGAGGCCCTAGCGAAAAAAATACAAATAGCTGATTATCAATATCCTCCCATGCCGCCCATATCAGGGGCCGGATGTGCGTGAGGCTCCTCTTTCTTGGGCTTATCGGCTACCACACATTCCGTGGTCAGCAACATACCGGCAATAGAGGCGGCGTTTTCAAGGGCAACGCGGCTCACTTTAGTAGGATCGATCACACCTGCCTTGAACAGGTTCTCGTATACTTCTGTGCGGGCATTGAAACCAAAATCGGCCTTACCTTCTTTGATGCGCTGCACCACGATGGAACCATCGATACCGGCGTTAGCGGTCAAAATGCGCATGGGTTCCTCGAGCGCGCGGCGCACGATGGCCATACCCGTTTGTTCGTCCTCGATCTGTCCTTTCACCTTGGCATCGAGCGATTCGATGGCACGGATGTAAGCCACGCCACCACCGGGTACGATACCCTCCTCTACTGCAGCGCGCGTAGCATGCAAGGCATCATCGACACGATCTTTTTTCTCTTTCATTTCCACTTCGGTAGCGGCACCAACGTACAGAACAGCCACACCGCCACTTAATTTGGCCAGACGCTCCTGCAGTTTCTCGCGGTCGTAGTCAGAGGTAGTGGTCTCGATCTGGGCTTTGATTTGATTGACGCGTGCTGTGATATCTTCTTTCTTACCCTTACCGCCCACGATAGTGGTATTATCTTTATCGATAGTAACAGAGGCTGCTTGTCCCAAATAGGTCAGATCGGCATTCTCCAATTTGAAACCTTGCTCTTCGCTTACAACGATTCCTTTGGTAAGAATAGCGATGTCTTGCAACATCTCTTTACGACGATCACCAAAACCGGGAGCCTTTACTGCGGCTACTTTCAACGTGCCACGAAGTTTGTTGACCACCAGGGTAGCCAGTGCTTCTCCCTCGAGGTCTTCGGCAATGATCAGCAGCGGACGACCGCCCTGTGCCACTTTTTCGAGAATGTGCAGAATATCTTTCATGCTGCTGATCTTCTTATCGTAGATCAGGATGTAGGGGTTTTGCAACTCAGCTTCCATCTTTTCGCTGTTCGTTACAAAGTAAGGAGAGATGTATCCGCGATCGAATTGCATGCCCTCTACCACATCGACCGTTGTATCGGTTCCCTTGGCTTCTTCTACAGTAATTACACCTTCTTTACCCACTTTGCCAAAAGCTTCTGCGATCAACTTACCGATCGTCTCGTCGTTGTTGGCAGAGATAGTGGCCACTTGTTGAATTTTTTTGCTGTCGCTTCCTACGGTCTGGCTTTGCGCATGCAGGTTGTTCACCACCAGAGAGACGGCTTTGTCGATACCTCTTTTAAGGTCCATTGGGTTAGCACCGGCCGCTACCATCTTGAGACCTTCGCTAATGATGGACTGCGCCAGCACGGTGGCGGTAGTGGTTCCGTCTCCGGCAATATCCGCGGTCTTGGAGGCCACTTCCTTTACCATTTGGGCACCCATGTTCTCGATGGGATCCTCTAACTCGATCTCCTTGGCCACGCTGACACCATCCTTGGTCACCTGTGGAGCACCGAACTTCTTTTCGATGACTACATTTCTACCTTTGGGGCCGAGCGTAACTTTAACTGCATTAGCGAGCGTATCAACGCCCTTCTTCATTCTATTTCTTGCTTCGATGTCGAAGAAAATCTGTTTTGCCATGTTATTTGGTTTGTTAATTACTTGTTTGGTTTACCGATACGATTAAACGATGGCGAGAATATCTGACTCGCGCATGATGAGGTAATCGACACCCTCGATCTGAATCTCGGTGCCGGCGTATTTTCCGTACAGAACGGTATCACCTGCCTTTACAGTTACAGGCTCATCTTTTTTGCCGGGCCCGGCAGCAACAACAGTACCACGCTGAGGTTTTTCTTTGGCAGTGTCAGGGATGATGATGCCACCAGCGGTCTTTTCTTCGGCGGCAGCGGCTTTCACGATCACACGGTCGTGAAGCGGAGTAACATTGACTTTCTTGGCCATAGCTTAAATTGATTTTTTTATTAATGGTTAACCCGGTGGGCGCTAGGCCCGGGCGGGCGGCAAATATATCCTAAATAGCATGCCAGCCACCGAAACTGCCTGAGAAGGGTAACTTTTGTCAGAAGAAATTGTCAAAATTGACCTAAACACGTGTGCAGGCCTGTCGAACGCTGACAATTTTTCAGCGCAAGCTGAAAAGGCCCGGGTCCGATAAATGACCTATCTTTGTAATCAACAAGCTCTTATAAAAATGATCAGCAGACGTACTATCCGGGTTAAAGTGATGCAAACGCTCTACTCCATCACTACATTCGAAACCATCCCCGCCCCTGCTGTACATGCCTCGTTGCTCAAACAACACTACGATCAACCCCGCCGTTTACTGGTGCACCTGCTTTGGCTGCTGACCGAGATCTTACGCTATCCCGAAAAATACGCTCACCAAAAAGCCTCCAAACATTTACCCTCTGCAGAAGACCTGAACATCAATACCAAATTGGCGGGCAATGAGCTATTATGGCAAATGCTAGAAGATAAAGCCTTGCTCGAACAGATCGACCAATTGAAACCCCAGGCCGGCCTTGCCCAAGAGCTTATCAAGTCCATTTATTTGCAATTGATCGAAACGGAGGAATACCGAAGCTATATTGCCACGCCCTCACGCGAGAAGAAGGCCGAACGAAAAATGGTAGAATTTATCGTCAATGACATGATGCTCGCCAACCCCTCTTTCGTCTCTTATGTAGAGGAGTTATTCGCCGATTGGGATGATGATGGTGAAGGGGTCATTCAACTGCTGGCCGGCTACCTGCATAAACCCGGTCAACTGAATTTCGAACAACTGATCGACCGTGATAAGGAACAATTTGGCCAAGAACTATTACGAACCGTTTTGGAGAAACAAGAACAGCTTCAATCGTACATCATTCCTAAGTTAAAGAACTGGGATCCGGAGCGTATTGCCCAACTAGACATGATCATGATGAAGATGGGGGTAGCCGAATTCCTATTCTTTGAAACGATCCCTCCCAAGGTTACCATTAATGAATATATTGACCTTGCCAAAGACTACAGCACCGCACAGAGCGGACAATTTGTGAACGGGATACTCGACAGCATTCACAAAGACCTGGTGACTTCGGGTCAGCTTCGCAAGGTAGATTTTCGCAAGTCCTGAGGTTTAGCTCCGAACATTTAATTTTGCAACAGCATGCCCTGTAAACAGAACAATACGAACATGAAAAAGATACTATTGATCACCTGCGTAACAATGCTGATCGCTGCCGCCTGTAAACAGACTCCCAATGTTACGGCAACCGATGGCACGGTATCTCCTCTCGATCCGGCGAACCTGCCGCTTAAGCAGGCACCTGCCGATACGGTCGCGTACGATACCAGCACGTTTACCACCATAGAGTGGATCGACCCCATCGAAAAGGAATTGGGTAAACTGGTTCCCGGCAAGGAGGTAGAAATTACCTGGAAGTTTCGTAATAGCGGAGATCGCCCACTGATCATCGAGCATGTAGGGGCCACCTGTGGCTGTACGGTACCCGAAAAGCCTGAGCAACCCTTTGCCCCCGGTCAGACGGGCACCATTCGCGTAAAGTACAACGGAAGCGGCGATGGTTTCATATTAAAACAAGTATTTGTAACCTCGAACACCAAACCCAGCCGTGAACAGACCCTCGTTTTTAAGGCAGAAGTAACCAATAAAAAATAAAACTCCCTTTATGTATTCTTTCTATTTGCTGCAAGCGCCCGCTCAACCCGGTTTCGGAGGATTTCAATTCATCTTTCTGGGATTGATGATTCTGGTATTTTGGCTTTTCTTTATTCGCCCACAGGCACAACGGGCCAAGAGCCAAAAAACTTTCATCGATAACCTCAACAAGGGAGACAAGATCGTAACCATTGCCGGAATTCATGCTACCATCAACAAGGTGAACGAGGACGGCACCACCTTGTCGGTAGAGACCAGCCCCGGCAGCTATTTGAAGATCGAGAAGTCGGCCATCAGTATGGACTGGACCACGGCACTGAACAAGCCGGCCGCTACCGATAAAAAATAATCATGCTTCGCATAGGTCTTACCGGCGGAATCGGCTGTGGCAAGACCACGGTGGCCCGTGTATTCGAAACGCTGGGCATACCCGTTTACTATGCCGATGCTGCTGCTAAAAGACTTATGAATGAGGACCCGGCCATTCGAAGCTCACTCATAGAGAATTTCGGAAAAGCCAGTTACACAGACAGCGGCACACTGAACAGAAGCTATCTGGCATCTTTGGTATTTGAAGACCCCGAAAAACGCGAATTTCTAAATCAACTTATTCACCCTGCCACTATTGCCGATGCCAATCAGTGGCTGGCCAAGCAACAGGCGCCCTACGCCCTGCGCGAAGCAGCGCTGCTATTCGAAAGCGGTGCGGCCGAGGGACTAGACTATGTGATCGGCGTATCTGCACCCCTTTCGGTTCGCATACGACGGGTTATGAAAAGAGACGAGCTTAGCGAAGATGATGTCAAAAAAAGAATGGCTACCCAACTGCAGGATACCATCAAATTGAAACTCTGTGATTTTGTGATCGTCAATGACGAGCGTGTGGGTCTGCTACCGCAAGTGTTAGCCTTGCACGAAAAACTCATTAGTCTCGCAGCGCAGCCAACGCCTCACTGATCCTTCTCCAACCCTCTTTAATATTTTCGCTGCTATTGGCAAATGAGAAGCGAACGCAACGAGGTTCCCCAAAAGCATCTCCCATGACCGATGAGACGTGGGCTTTATTGAGCAGATACATGCTCAAATCGGCGGCATTGTGGATCGTCGTTTCTCCATCGGTCTTGCCGAAGTATGCACTCATGTCGGGAAAGACATAGAAAGCCCCCGCGGGAGATGGACAAACGAGTTCGGGTATGGACTGCATCAATTCCAACACCAATTCTTTACGCCTTGCAAATTCCGCGACCATCTCTTGTGTTGGGCGCAGATCGGCCGTCAAGGCTGCCACCGCGGCTTTCTGCGTAATGGAATTAGCCCCGCTGGTAAATTGTCCTTGCACTTTTTCGCAAGCCTTGGCAATGGCCACAGGCCCCGCCAGGTAGCCCAGCCTCCACCCTGTCATCGCAAATCCTTTACTGAGCCCGTTGATGATAAGCACGCGATCGTGTATAGACGGAAATGAGGCTATACTGCAATGCAAGCCCATGAAATTGATGTATTCATAGATCTCATCCGAAATTATATACACCTGCGGATGCCTTTCAAAGACGGCCACCAGCTCTTTCAACTCATCAGGAGTGTAGACAGCCCCGCTGGGATTGCAGGGAGAAGAGAACATAAATAACTTGGTTGCCGGCCCTATTGCTTCCTCAAGTTGTCGGGGTGTGATCTTAAAACCGCTGTCAGCCGTGGTACGAACGGCCTTTACCTTGCCTCTGGCAATTTTGACCAACTCGCTATACGTAACCCAAAAGGGCGTTGGAATGATGACCTCATCACCTTCATCTACCAACGACAAAATTGCGTTGGCCAGGCTTTGCTTTGCACCCGTGGAGACCACGATCTGCTCTGGCCGGTAATCTAGTTGATTATCGCGTTTAAGTTTATGACAAACTGCTTGTCGCAGGTCAGGTAAACCGGCCACGGGCGTGTAGTGCGTCCAATTCTCGTGAATGGCGGTAATAGCGGCTTCTTTGATGTGAGCCGGTGTATCGAAATCGGGCTCGCCCAAACTCATGTCGATAATATCGACACCTCGCGCTCTTAGCTCTCTGGCCAATTGGGCCATGCGTAGTGTCTCGGGCTCATTGAAGCGATCTAAAAAACGGGATAATGCCATAACAAGAGAGGCTTTTAATGATTGGCAAGTTACAACAAACCGCTGCGATCGGTCATCATCCCCTTTAGTCAACGGTCCGACAGGGCCCTTTGATAGATCGACCGCCCCAGTGACCGTAAAAAGGGGAATCCTACCGATTCGTAGTCGTATCGGTCATCATTGAATACCTGATCGCTGTTGCAATAGATGACCGCACTCAACAAAAATTTACGTCGGGTATTGAGTTCCTCGAAACAAGCGGCATCGATCAGAAATCCATACGCATTCCCCACCTTGTTGTATATGCGAACAGATGGATCGGGCTTCTCCGCTGATGAACCGTAGTAAAGAAACTTGACATAATTATCCCCTATCTCGGTACTGTCATAAGAGGGATAGTCACTCTTTGAAGGAACCCGACTCAAATAATCGCGCAAAAAAAGCAGGTCCTCTTCTTGTAGCAAAAAGCGACGATCGGGCGGTACCGATGCAGGGAACATGATCTGTCTGATCATATGATGCAAATCCGTCAAGGGCAACCGATTTTTGAACGAGAAATCAAAGGGCTCGTTAACCAGTTTTCCCCTACTAATATACCCAGTTCCCATTTTAATGGTCTTGGCAGGTGGTAGATGCTTGGCAAACACACCTGCCTGCTGGTATAACAGCCGACCTGATGTATCAAAGAAAGAAACCGGATTGGTATAGCGGTTCTCCTCTGTGCTTAACGGCAAACTAAGACGGTGCAAGATCTCTACGTTTCGATACCCCAACTTATGTAACGTCTCGTTGATGTAATCTTGACCCAACCACTCATAGAGACGATTATAGGCATCATTATCACTGACCAGCAATATCTTCTTGATATAATGAGCAATGGTCGGGCGACCATCGCTGGTAGTAGGATCGTTATAGACCTCAGTTTGCAAGTCGCGGTCCCTTCCGGTCAGAAAGGTACTGTTGCGATCCAAGCCAGGGATGGAAAGTTCCCGAAGTCGTTGAAGGGCCAAAATGGCGATCGGAAATTTTACCGTGGAGGCCGGATAAAAATAGCTATCAGGATTTACGCTAAAATGATGGTCCTTGAACTGGGAAGAGCGCTTACCTTTTTTCTTGACGGTCGTATAAATTATCTGGATACCCCAGGATTCAGGCTGGGCTGCCAAGGCCCGGGATAAACTGTCGGTGCTATTTTTTAAAACATTGTATATCAAACTATTGTCAGCTATACTTTTTATTCTTTTTTGCCCCTCGCCTCCGAAAAAGGCCTTTTCCTGCCCCGAGGCGGGGCCAGGAAAAAACATTGACGCTGCCCAAAAAAACAAAAACAGTCGGCTTTTCATCCTGTCCTCAAAATACAACAGAAAACACAAATGGGTAAGGATTTAAAAATCAGGGATTACCACGGGGTTTTTCTTGGGGTGTTTTCTCTAAAAAGCTATCTTTGCCGTCCTTTAAAATTCAGTAAATCACCCAACATATGCAACTCAAAGGTCTGGTTCGTTTTTTCACTGTGCTGCTCATCATTTACTCGCTATATCAGCTCTCCTTTACTTGGCTGGTGCGCAATTTTGAGAAGAAAGCCGAGGAGAAAGCCACTCAGTATGTGAAGTCCTCTTACCCCTTGGCGACCGCCAAGTATCCTGGTAACAAAGATTCTCAGGCCTTGTGGCAGGAGTTTCTTGACAAAAGACTCTCTCAGTACCGCGACAGTTTGATCAAAGCGGACGAGAATAGTACCGTAACCTATGGTATCAACGGTGCCATGAGTTATAAGAAGGCCAAAGAAGAGGAATTGAATCTGGGACTGGACCTTCAAGGGGGTATGAACGTAACGCTCGAAGTAGAAATGTCGGGGTTGCTTCGCTCACTGGCCAATAATACCACCGATCCTAACTTCCTGAAGGCCCTGCAAAATGCGGACCTGCGCAAGGCAAACAGCGACGCTGATTTTATTACGCTCTTTATTCAGGAGTATAAAAAGTTGGAGCCTAATCGAATGCTCGCTACTCTTTTTTCGGGTGGCAGTTCCAATGCTATCAACATAGGCTCTACCGATCAAGAAGTAGAGAGCTATATCCGCCAACAGGCGCGCGCAGCCTTCGATCTTACGTTTGACCGACTCACTACGCGTATTGACCAGTTCGGTGTGGCGCAACCCTCCATCAACCCCATTCCTAACCGGGGATTGATCAATGTCGAGTTGCCCGGTATCAAAGACAAAGACCGTGTTAGAAAATTATTACAAAGCACTGCCAACTTACAATTTTGGGAAGTATATACGCTCAAGAATAATTCCTATGCCAGCAGCTGGCAGCGTACTGTCAATGCCTTCAACGCGAAATATGGTGGAAAAATCGATTCTACCACTGCCAAGAAAGACAGCACTAAGCCTATAGATACTGCTACCGCCGCTGCCAAAAGCAACGACACCGGTAAAACAAAAACACTTTCTGCCGCCATTGGCACTACGGCTACGGATACCAACAAGAGCAAGACCTTATCGGCTGCCACTCAGGGAACCACCATCGATAAATACTTGATGTTCGCACAACCTTTTCAAGATGAAAAAGGTGGTATCGCCTACCCTGCTGCAATAGGTATGGTCAACGTTCGCGACACGGCTCTACTTCGCACCTACCTAGATGAATTCAAGGCTAACTTTCCTTCCGATATCGTTTGGGCCTATGGGGTAGCCGAAAAAGACAAGGATGGTGTTTCGGCCACGGCGGTTCCGCTGTATGGCCTTAAGACCTATAACCGCACCCAAGCCAAACTAGAGGGAGATGCCATATCCGATGCACGTCAGGACTTTGATCAGTACGGAAAGGTTCAGATCGAAATGACCATGCGTCCGGCCGGTGCTGCCATTTGGAAAAGAATGACCGAAGAGAATGTTGGCAACCCTATCGCCATTGTGTTAGACAATATTGTTTTCTCTGCCCCTAACGTCATCAATGCGATCCCTAACGGTGTCTCTTCCATTACGGGTAGTTACTCACAACAAGAAGCTGCCGACCTGGCCAATATTCTGAAGATCGGTAAACTCCCCGCCCCTGCCAAGATCGTACAGGAACAGCAAGTGGGCCCTACCCTGGGAGAAGAAGCGGTTCAGGGAGGATCACTGAGTTTCATCATTTCGTTCGTGGTCATTTTTATGTTGATGCTGTTGTATTACAACACCAGCGGCTGGATCGCTAACATCGCGCTTATATTGAACTTACTGTTCACCGTTGGTATCCTGGCTGGTCTTGGAGCCACCCTGACCGCCCCCGGTATCGCGGGTCTGGTACTTACCATCGGTATGGCCGTTGATACCAACGTGGTCATTTATGAGCGTATCAAAGAAGAGCTTAAAAAAGGAAAAGGATATTTGACGGCTATCAACGATGGTTACAGCCGTTCGCTTCCTCCGGTACTGGACGGACACGTCACCACCCTGCTCACGGCCATTATCCTATTCTATTTCGGGTTGGGTCCCGTAAAAGGATTTGCCACTACCCAGATCCTGGGTCTGTTGCTGTCGTTATTCTGTGGAATTCTGGTAAGCCGCTGGGTCAGCGATATGTTCACTAACAAGAAAAAACACGTTGAATATTTTACAGGTATCTCCCGAAAGATCTTCCAGCACGCGCAGTACAAATTCATCGAGTACAGAAAGATCGCTTATATCATATCGGTTGTCGTACTGATCGGCGGGGTTGGTTCTTTCTTCAATGGCTTTAATTACGGAGTAGAGTTCAACGGTGGAAGAAGCTTTACAGTACAGTTTCCCCAGCCGGTCGATGTAGAGAAGATCAGAACTGAACTTAATCAGGCTTTCGAAGGTGAGAATACCATTATCAAGACCGTTGGCGATAACGCCAAGCTCGATATTACGACCTCGTATCTGATCAAGGATACGCGCGGTCCGGTGGCCGATTCGATCGTTGAGTACCGACTCTACGAAGGACTCAAGAACTATATGCCCGCCGGCATCAGTTTTCAGGAGTTCAAAACGGATCGCTACATACCGCAGACCAAAAAAGTGTTGCCCACCATCTCCGATGACCTCAAGTCCGGAGCGGTCAAGGCCACGTTGTTTGCCTTATTGGTCATCTTCTTGTATATCTTCTTGCGCTTCCGTGACTGGCGCTACTCACTGGGAACGATCGTGGCCTTATTGCACGACGTATTCGTAACCCTGATCGTCTTCTCCTTTGCCAAAGACATCGTTCCTTTTCCGCTCGAGATCGACCAGCACTTTATTGCTGCGGTATTGACAGTGATCGGATTTTCGATGAACGATACGGTAATCGTGTTTGACCGTATTCGTGAGGACACTCGACTGATGCCTTCGGCTTCTCGCGCCGAGATCATTAATCGCGCCATCAACGAGACCCTCAGCCGTACGATCATGACCTCATTGACGGTGTTTTTGACCATACTCATCCTGTTCTTAGTGGGTGGTGAAGTAACTCGTGGCTTTGCCTTTGCAATGCTGATCGGGGTGTTGACCGGGGTTTACTCCTCCATATTCGTTGCCGCTCCTATCCTCGTCGACCTGGAAGGGAAAAAAACCGGCAAGTCCAAAAGTTAATCAATGCCACATGGCTCAACTAAAAAACCGCTTGCATGGCAAGCGGTTTTTTTATGCAACCTCTTTAAAAGATCAAACGGAAAAGCTGGTGCCACAGCCGCAGGTTTTGCTGGCGTTGGGATTACTAAAGGTAAAGCCCCGATTATCGAGTCCGTCATGCCAATCGACCTCCATGCCCAACAAATAGATCTCATGAGCCTTTTCCATAATGCAGGGAATACCCTCTATGTCGAATAACTGGTCACGTTCGTTGGGGGCATCAAATCCGAGCACATAGGTCATACCGGAACATCCACCACCTTTTACACCAATACGCAACCGTTGAGTCTTGTCAAAATCAGGTGCTTCCATTAGCTTGGTGATAGCTTTGACAGCTCCAGGAGTAAGGGCTATTGGTAAGGTATTTGTCATTTCCATACTGCAAAAGTATAAAAACCTGCGATTTCGCTATACTTTTACAGCACCATGCCCGATTTTAACATTACTATAGACCTCACTACATTGCTGTTGCTGGTATTGTTGGCGCTTGCCATTGGAGGGCTTGTGTTAGTCAGAACGCGGGCGCCATTACCCGCCACTGGCGATTCTCAGACTCTGCAACTTCGCTTGCAAGCCTATGAGAGGCTGGTATTGCTGGCCGAGCGCATTTCCTTACCGCACCTGATCAGCAGGCTCAATAGCCCTTCGTCCACTGCCGATGAAATGAAGGCATTGCTGATAGAGAGCATCAAACAAGAATTTGATTATAACAGCACACAGCAACTTTATGTAAGTGCCACCGCCTGGGAAGCCATTCGCAATCTAAAAGAACAAAATATATTGCTCATCAACCAAGTGGCCGCTTCGCTGGGATGGCAAGCAACAGGAGCCATGCTAAACAAGAAACTACTGGAACTTCTCCTGGCCCAACAAGACAAACCGCTGGATGATATTGTCAAAGCGGTATTGAACGAAGAAGCCAAGCGCCTCATGCGTTAAGCCCAACTTGCACACCATGAACGAACAGGAACGCCATACAGACTCGTCGATCCCCATTAAAAAAGTATATACCGCGCAAGACCTTTCAGAAGAAGATCCTGGCCTGCCGGGGCACTTTCCCTTTACGCGTGGCGTGCAGCCCGATATGTACCGAGGCAAGCTATGGACCATGCGACAATACGCGGGTTTCTCGACAGCGGCAGAGAGCAATAAACGGTATCACTACCTGCTTTCGCAAGGCGTAAGCGGATTGAGCGTTGCCTTTGATTTGCCCACCCAGATCGGATACGACAGCGACCACGAACTAGCCGATGGAGAAGTAGGAAAAGTAGGTGTTGCGATAGACTCACTGGAGGATATGCAGGTGTTGTTCGATAAGATCCGCCTCGAAGAGGTGAGCACCTCCATGACCATAAACGCCACTGGCTTTATTTTGCTGGGACTGTACGCAGCGGTTGCCAAACAACAGGGTGCCGATCTCAAAAAGATCAATGGAACCATACAGAATGATATTTTAAAAGAGTATGCGGCACGTGGTACGTATATCTATCCACCTAAACCATCCATGCGGATCATCACCGATCTTTTCGAATGGTGCAGCCATGAAATTCCCAAGTGGAATACGATCTCCATTTCGGGATATCACATTCGGGAGGCCGGCAGTACCGCTGTACAGGAGATCGCTTTTACGCTCAGCAATGGTAAGGCCTACGTGCAAGCGGCTCTAGAAAAAGGACTCGATATCAATGTTTTTGGAAAAAGACTTTCGTTTTTCTTCAACGCACACAATAACCTATTCGAAGAAGTGGCCAAATTCCGTGCTGCGCGAAAGATGTGGGCACAGATCATGAAAGACCTTGGGGCAACCGATCCCAAAGCCATGATGCTTCGGTTTCATGCGCAAACAGGAGGAAGCACCCTTACGGCGCAGCAACCCCTTAACAATATTGCCCGAGTAACGGTGCAAACCCTGGCCGCTGTTTTAGGGGGCACCCAGTCGCTGCACACTAATGGCTACGACGAAGCCCTTAGTCTTCCGACCGAAGAGGCGGCCGCCATTGCCCTACGCACCCAGCAGATCGTAGCATTCGAGAGTGGCGTAGCCGATACGGTCGATCCGTTAGCCGGCGCCTACTTTATAGAATCCCTTACCGCCTCGGTAGAAAAAGAGGCCTGGAAACTGATTGAAACAATCGATACCATGGGTGGAAGCGTAACCGCCATTGAAAAGGGATTTATGCAAGAGGAGATCGCCCGCAGCGCTTATCGCTACCAGCAGCAAACCGAGCAGGGGCAAAAAATTATAGTAGGCGTCAATAAATTTCAAACGAGCGAAAAGAACAATACCCCTGTATTTCGGGTAGATGACAGCATACGCATAGAACAATGTGAAAGACTAAAACAACTCAGAAATAATCGCAACAATACGAATTGCCAATCGCTGCTGAACTCGTTACGCCAAAACGCGATAGATGGCACCAACATCATGCCGACCGTTATAAGCGCCATAGAAGCCAAGTGTACATTGGGCGAGATATCGGACACCCTTCGCGGGGTTTTTGGAGAGTATCGCCAATAAGGTATGATGTCAGGTACCCCTAACCAAGAGATCGGTTATTTTTTGGAAGCCGCAGAGGCCCAGGTATCTTTTAATCCTACCGTCCTATTAAAGACCAAATGATCGGGACGGCTGTCACGATCCAGCACAAAATACCCTTTACGTATAAATTGAAAGCGTTCCGAATAGACGGCATCCAATAAAGCTGGCTCGGCATATACGGTGGGCAATACGGTCAGCGACTGCGGATTGAGATATTGCATGAAATCAGCCGTCTCGTCGGTGGGATCTTCTACGCTAAAAAGTCGGTCGTATAAACGTACTTCGACAGAAAGGGCTTGCTTTACACTTACCCAGTGCAAGGTTCCCTTTACAGTTACGCCACTGGTATCAGAACCACTTTTGCTATTGGGAAGATGACTGCATCTGATCTCTTGCACGACACCGTGCTCATCTTTGATCACCTCGTCGCAGCGAATAATGTAGGCACTTTTAAGCCGTACCATTTGTCCGGGGGCTAACCGAAAATATTTTTTAGGTGGCTGCTCCATAAAATCATCCCGTTCGATGTAGAGCGTATTGCTAAAAGGGATCTGTCTGCTTCCGGCAGCGGGATCCTCTGGGTTGTTCTCGGTACTCAGCCACTCCTCCCCTTGGTAATCGGTTAT
>CANGTM010000013.1 GCA_947456825.1 Chitinophagaceae bacterium | reverse complement strand
TCATTGAAAGGTGAAGGTACCAACGCTTGGCGCGATGGCAAAGAAAAGCTTGATGAGCGGTAAAATGAGATTAGAAATAGAGACAACCGATCAGCCACTCCGGAAATACCCCCAAAACGATCACCAGTACCGCTACACCGAGGAGCATACCGGTAAAACCGTTATCGAAAGCAAGCGGGTCCGACTGGGCTACCGGCTTAAAATACATGGCTTGAATGACCCTAAAGTAATAATAGATGCTTACGGCAGCCATGAGCAAGGCGAACAGGGCCAACCAAAGACTTTGCCCAAGAGCCGCTTTGATCATATAGAACTTTGCCATAAAGCCGCCGGTCAGCGGAATACCTGCCAGCGACAAAAAGAAGATAGCAAGCGCGGCCGCCACCCAGGGATAGCGACTGGCCATTCCATTGAAAGCCTCGAACGAATAATCCTTCATGCGCGACAGCACCGCAAATATGCCAATGGTGGCCAAGGAATAAGAGGCCGCATACAATAACAGACCCTCCTTGGCCATCGTATTCATGGCAAAGACGGCCAATAACATAAAACCGGCTTGCGCAATACTGGAGTAAGAGAGCATCCGCTTAACACTTTGTTGAAACACCGCTGTGATGTTTCCGATAAAAAGCGTGAGTGCCGCCAAAACCGCCACCCACCCTTGCCAGGCGTTGAACTGTAAGGCAAAGCTGCGATCGAACAAGCGTATAAAAGCGGCGAACACCGCCACTTTTACCACTGTAGCCATAAAGGAGGTAAACACGGTAGGGGCTCCATCGTATACATCGGGCGTCCAAAAATGAAAAGGAGCCGCCGAAACTTTAAAGGCCATAGCGATCATCAGCAGCAACATGCCGGCTATCATCAGTGAGCTCGACATACGGATAGTATCCGCTACGCCTGAGAGGGCAAAGCTGCCGCGGGCACCATACACCAGGGTAATGCCCATCAATAAAATACCCGAAGAAAAGGCACCCAATAGAAAGTATTTGAGCGACGCCTCATTACTCTTGAGATTCTTCTTATCGCTTCCTGTCAATATGTAAAGAGGAATGGTGATGATCTCAATGCCCAAGAATAAGATCAGTAATGACTCAAACGCGGTGACCATCATCATTCCGGCACCGATAAAAAAAAGAAGCGCCAGGTAATCCGATAAATTATTACCGATCCTTTCCATGGCAGAGCCACTCAATAAAAGATAAATTAGCAACGACGCAAGCAAAACAGCGTTGAGCAACAAGGCATAGGCATCGAATTGAAGCATTCCGGTAGTGTCTATGTCAATCAATTGCCACCCCTGCATCTCGGCAGTATTCAAGCCCAGAAGTACCATAACGCCTGCGATAGCGAGGTAACGGAGTACCGCTGTCTGCTTGATAGCGATGCCACTGAACATCATGATCACTCCCCACAAAGCCGAAACAAGTAATGCATTCATATAGGAGAACTTAGAATTTTCTAAATAAGTAACTGATATCGATTTGTCTGAACAATTGATCGGTATAACCAGCCGTTACATCGAGCATGGGCTGCGGATAGATACCAAAGACCAGGATCATCACTACGATAACTATCAATACGAGTTGTTCTTGTATCGATAAGTTGATGGGACGGCTTGTGACAGCGTTCGATTCGCCAAAGAATACCGAGCGGATCATCCCCAATGTGTAGACCGCAGATAAAATGATACCCAGCCCTGCGGTGACGGTCAGCACCCACGCAAAATTCGACTTGGTGGCCAACAACCCGGTAAACATCAACAACTCACCTACAAAACCATTGGTGAGTGGTAATGCAATATTGGCCAGCGCTATAATGATCGTAAAGAAGGTCAGTGCCGGTGAATGACTGGCCAATCCGCCTAATTCGGAGATCTTACGGGTGCCGAGATTCCGCTCGATGACATCGACCACCAACCACATCCCCAAAATATTTATACCGTGTGCAAAGAGTTGAAAGCAGAGCCCCTGCAACGAAGCCAGATTGGCTGCAAAGGCGGCAGCCCCCATCAGACCAATGTGTGCAATAGAAGAATAGGCGACCAGCCGCTTTAGATCGTCTTGACGCCAGGCTATAAGGGAGGCATAAACAATGCCACCCACGGCCAAGCCCATGATCACATCACCCCACTGATAAGCCGCCAGTGGAAAGAAAGGAAGCAACCAGCGCAGCAAACCCAGCACGCCCATCTTGACCATCACCGCACTAAGCACCGCCGTTACTGGCGTTGGCGCCTCTTCGTAGGTATCAGGCTGCCACGTATGAAAAGGAAACAACGGAAGCTTAATGGCAAAGGCCGGTAAGAACAACCAAAGCAACCACGATTGCTGAGCGGTAGACAATTTCACTTTTAACAGCGCCGAGAGTGCAAAGGACTGATCAGGTGTTTGTGATTGCAGATATATCAATCCGGCCAGCATCAGTACCGAACCCAAAAAGGTATAGATAAAAAACTTAAAGGTAACCGCAATACGACGCGCTCCGCCCCAAATAGAACTCAAAAAATACATGGGGATCAGCGCCAGCTCCCAGCAAAAGTAAAAGAGCAATCCGTCGGTAGCCAGAAACACACCCATCATACCGGCCTGTGCCAGCAACAGCCATCCGTAAAAAGCAGCCGGCTTCTGCACCGACTTGCCGTTCATATAAAGGGCCAAGAGAAAATAAACGAGGGCAGTGAGCAAACAAAGTACTTTGGCCAGCGGGTCTAGCAGCAGTGAGAACGAACTACCCAGGCTCGATAACCAAGGAGCAGAAAACCGATACAGCGTGGGATCGTTGAAGATCGTAAGACCTAGTAAAGTAAGTGTCAGCAACCCTGCCGTGAACAGCATAAATACCAGATCGGCCGCTTTCTTGTTGGCACGGGTCCCAAAAGAAAAGATACCACCTAACAGAGGGATCAATACAATCAATAATGCTATCATAAGCGGTTCCGCGAAGCGGTCAGTTTATTTTCTAATAAAAAATTGTATCAGTAGCATAATGGCCATACTCAACACCATCAACAGCACATAGAGTCCCACTTGTCCGCTTTGCACCAAGCGAAGCTGACGAGCACTGTACTGCACCGCACGCCCTACGCCATTGACCAAACCGTCGATACCCTTGGCCTCCACTATAGCGCGAAGCCACCCAGCCAACACGTAAAACGGTTGCACAATTATTTTTTGGTAAAGCTCATCGACATACCATTTGTTCTCCAATAGATTTATAAATGCATTAGCAGGTGTGCCGGGCTGGTAGTTGCGATATCGCATCCAAGCAGCTCCGATCATCACCAATACCAACCCGGTAGAAAGGGCCATGAGCGCATATTCTGTTTCGTGCGAGACGGCATGCGTCAGGACCGGAATTACAGGTGAGAGAAAATGATGGAGGGCCTCGGCATCAGGAACCAAAGCAGCGGGTATACCTACCCATCCGCCAACGATGGAAAGCACCGCTAATACCACAAGTGGAAGGGTCATTGCCAGCGGACTCTCATGCAAGTGATGTAGTTGCTCTTGGGTACCTCTAAAGCGGCCGGAAAACGTCAGGAACAATAATCGGAACATATAAAAGGCCGTCAGTAAGGCAGCCAACAATGCTAATGCGTATTGGATAGGTGAATGCAAAAACACACTGAGCAAAATGGCATCCTTCGAGAAGAAGCCACTGAACGGAGGTACTCCAGCAATGGCAATACAACCTATCAAAAACGTGATGTATGTAACGCGCAATTTCTTAGATAACCCACCCATGTTGCGAATATCTTGCTCTCCGCCCATGGCATGGATCACGCTGCCGCTTCCCAAGAATAACAACGCCTTAAAGAACGCATGCGTCATTACATGAAAAACTGCTGCTGCATAGGCGCCGGTACCGAGCGCCAAAAACATAAACCCAAGTTGACTGACCGTTGAGTAAGCCAGCACTTTTTTAATATCGTTCTGCGCCACCGCGATCGAAGCGGCGAGCAGTGCGGTCATCAGTCCGACCCACGAAATAAGATGGAGTGTGTGGGGCGCCAATGAGTACAGCATATTGCTACGGGCAATCAAATAGATTCCGGCCGTTACCATCGTTGCCGCATGGATCAGGGCCGATACGGGCGTGGGGCCCGCCATGGCATCGGGGAGCCAGGTATATAACGGCAGCTGTGCACTTTTACCGGTGGCACCGATAAAGAACAATACAGTTATAACTGTGATGTCAGTGGCAGTAAACCGATCGGTAAACTGGTGTTGTTGTACGAAGGCAAAGAATTCCTGAAAACCTACCACCCCCGATTTGGTAATGATCCAGAACAGCGCTACCAAGAAGGCCAGGTCGCCAATTCGGTTCATGATGAACGCCTTATTGGCCGCTGCGGTGTAGGCCGGATTTTTAAACCAATACCCGATCAAGAGGTAAGAGCAAAGCCCCACTCCCTCCCAACCCATGAACAAGATCACATAGTTAGATCCCAAAACCAATAACAGCATCGAGAAGACGAACAAGTTCAGATATGCGAAGTAGCGGGCAAAATGGGCTGGCTCCTCGTGATGCATGTAGGCAGTAGAATACACGTGGATCAAAAACCCAACTCCCGTAATGATCAGTAAGAAAAGCGAAGAGAGTGCATCAATTTGAAAAGCAAATGGGATCGAAAAAGATCCTACCCGAATAAAATCGAAATAATGCACCACCCCACTTTGACCGGCTTTGACCTGAAAGAAGATAAGCAGGCTCAACACAAATGACCCAAGCACAGTGGCCGAACCCACCAGCCCCGACAGTGTCCTGTTAAGATGGTTACGACCGAGTCCGTTGAGTAATGCGCCCAGCAGGGGAAGCAATGGAATCCAATAAGCCAATTGAAAAATATCTTGCATAAACAGCCGGTATAAGTGATCAGTGTTTTAATCGATTCAAGAAGTTAATGTCGACCGAATGTATATTTCGGTACATCATTACGATGATGGCCAACCCTACACTTACCTCGGCAGCGGCCACCACCATAATAAAGAAAACGAACAATTGTCCTTCGACCCCCGCTTGTGTAGCCAGTTGACCGGCTTCGAGTGCGGCCTGGTAGTGCATCTTCGAAAAAGCCACTAGCAACAAATTGACCGCATTTAGCATCAACTCTATGCACATAAAGATGATGATGGCATTACGACGCGTGAGAACACCCACCATGCCAATGGTAAACAGAGCCAGTGATAAGAACAGATAATAATTTATAGGCATAGTTTTCTGCGTTAGTCTTTTTTACCAATGACCACGGCACCGACCATGGCACTCAAGAATAGGATACTGGAGATCTCGAACGGAATCACATAGCGGGTAAATAATTCGTTACCTAGCACCTTGATGAGTCCTACCTGGCCATCCATGACCATGGCAGAACGAGTTTTTAATTCAGAGTCCTTGAGTGCGGCCACTAATACGAGTAAAAAGATGCCGCCACTCACGGTTCCGGCGAGGGTGACCCAGCGCTTACTGCCCGAGGCTCCCTCTTGACGCGCATTCATGAGCATGATCACGAATAAGAACAAGACCATGATGGCACCGGCATAGACGATAATATTGACCACGGCCAAGAACTGAGCATTTAGTAAAATGTAATGACCCGATATGGCAAAGAAGGTAACGATAAGCCAAAGCACACTGTAGACGGGATTCTTGCTCGTAATCACCATCAGGGCGCTGAACAAGGCCATGACCGCTAATACCCAGAAAAGAATTTGAACGATACTCATCTTAGTTGGTATGGGTGGTTGAATGGGGAGGCTGACGATCGCCTAGCGCCTTTACATACGCTTCGCGATCGGTAATGGGATGAGGGATCAGCAACTCGTCTTTTGAATAAATAAATCCCTTGCGTGCATAGTTGGCAGGTGCGAAGGTTTGCGATAAGTATATGGCATCCTTAGGACATGCCTCCTCGCAAAGACCACAAAATATGCAACGCAGCATATTGATCTCATATTTGGCGGCGTACTTCTCTTCGCGATACAACTGCTCTTCGCCAGGTTGTCTTTCGGCCGCCTCCATGGTGATCGCCTCTGCCGGACAGGCCACGGCACATAGTCCGCAAGCCGTACAGTTTTCACGGCCGGCTTCGTCGCGATTCAGCACATGCAAACCACGAAACACCTTAGAAAAAGTTCGCTGCTGTTCGGGATATTGTATGGTAGCCTTCTTCATGAACATATGGCGAAGCGTAATGGCCATTCCCTTCAGAATATTCCACAGGTAAATGCTCTCGAGCCAAGTGAGTGGTTGGCGATCGACCGATTTAGCTCTTTGCGTCAGTTGCATACAGTTCTGTATTTATGCATCACTTATTTAAAAATAATAGTAAGGCCGCACTGATCAACATATTGATCAGCGCCAGCGGTATTAATTTTTTCCAACCCAAATTCATCAGCTGGTCGTAGCGGAAACGAGGGATGGTCCAGCGAATCCAAATGAACAAGAACAAAAAGAACGAGACCTTGGCCATCATAACGGCAAAGGTCAGCGCCGACAACACCAGGGCCGATCCCTGCCAGGCCGTCTCGTCAAAGAATGGAATATCATAGCCACCAAAGAACAAAGTAGCCATCACCGCACTGCTCACGAACATATTGATGTACTCGGCAAATAGATAAAAGCCCAATTTCATAGAGGAGTACTCCTGGTGGTAACCAAAGTTCAACTCGTTTTCGGCCTCGGGCAGATCAAACGGTGTACGATTACACTCGGCCAGCGCGCAAACAAAGAATATCAAAAAGCCCAGTGGCTGGTACAGCACATTCCACCCATGTTGCATCTGGTATTCGACCATGGCGCTCATCTTGAGCGAACCGGTCATGAACAGCACGGCAATGAGTGACAACCCCATTGGTAGCTCGTACGAAACCATTTGAGAAGCTCCGCGAATAGCCGCTAACAACGAGAATTTATTATTGGAGGCCCACCCTCCGATCATTATGCCGTAGACGCCCACGCTGACGATACCGAACACGATCAGTATTCCCATGTCCACATCGGCTACTTGCAAGGCCACCGTACGCGTCTCGCCTACATACGAAGCCCCCCAGGGAATAACGGTGCTGGTAATAAGGGCTACGATCATGGCTAGTGCCGGACCTAACAAGAACAAGAACCGATTTGAGCTGGTCGGTGTGATCTCTTCCTTAAAAAACAACTTACCACCATCGGCCAGCGGCTGAAAGATCCCGAAAGGACCTGCTCGGTTTGGTCCCATACGGTCTTGCATCCAACCCGCGATCTTTCGTTCGGCCAGCGTAGTGTACATGGCAATAAAGAAAGACAACCCGATCAGTGCCCCGATCAAGATCAACTTTTCGAGTATATACCAACTATCCATGGCTATCAAATACTGATTCATAACATTAGGCCTCCTTGGCAGCAGGTGAATTAAAATCATTTCCAGTGGCTGCGCCCGGCAGCTGGCTCAATTCAATTTTGTTCACTTCGCTTACGTCGTGAATATCCATCATCAATTTGGGCGCACGACCTCCCATTACTTCGGGTAAGGTCTCCTTTGGCTTTTGCAAGCCAGTGTAATGACCTTGAGAGATCACCGAGTGACGGTTGATGTTGGCAGGACCTTCTATTACCCAGTCGCTGGCCGATTTTTTATCGAAGCGACAAGTGTTGCAGATCCAGCCGGGCTTACCCTCGTAACTGCATACTTCTCCCCATTCGTCCTTACGCGCAGTTACGCGAAGCACTTCGTCACCACGCTGCCAGAGCGTGACCTTACCACAGCAATCCGGACAATCCCGGTGTGCATAGACAGGCTTAGTAAACCAAACGCGATTTTTAAAGCGAAAAGTTTTGTCGGTAAGCGCTCCTACCGGACACACATCGATCATGTTACCGCTGAAGTTGTTGTCGATGGCCTTGGAAATATGAGTAGAGATCTCGGCATGATCGCCCCTGTCAAGAATGCCGTGCACACGATTATCGGTTAGCTGATCGGCCACATAGGTGCAGCGATAGCACAGAATGCATCGCGTCATGTGCAATTGAATGTAGGGGCCAATATCTTCTTTTTCGAAAGTGCGACGCTCAAATTCATAGCGTGTTCCTTCCTTACCATGTTCGTATCCCAGGTCTTGCAAATGACACTCACCAGCCTGGTCACAAACCGGACAATCCAACGGGTGATTCAGTAACAAAAACTCTACCACACCGGCACGGGCTTCTTTTACTTTATCGCTGGTAATATTCTTGACCACCATACCCTCCATAACCCCGGTGCGACAACTGGCCACCAACTTAGGCATCGGACGCGGATCAGCCGCAGAACCGGCAGCCACTTCTACCAGACAGGTACGACATTTTCCGCCGCTGCCTTCGAGCTTGCTGTAATAGCACATGGCAGGCGGAGTTACATCGCCACCAATCATGCGCGCTGCATTCAGAATAGTCGTTCCGGCAGGCACATCGATCGTAATGTTATCGATGGTAACCTTGACGGTAGAGACAGTATTTTTTGTTTCAGATGACATATACGTTAAGTTGATGCCGCTAGGCCATTACAGGTTGAGGTACATGGATGGGATCTGCATAATGCATCAATCCGTAATTACGTTGTTGGGCTTCGTCGGGATGCAATACATGCCACTCGAACTCATCTCTAAAATGACGAATGGCCGCTGCCACAGGCCAAGCAGCTGCATCGCCCAGGGGACAAATAGTATTGCCCTCGATCTTGCGTTGAATATCCCAAAGCAGATCGATATCGCTCAGCTTTCCCTTACCAGTCTCTATATTCCACAAGATCTTTTCCATCCAACCGGTTCCTTCGCGACAAGGTGAACATTGCCCGCAACTCTCGTGGCGATAAAAGCGAGCCAGCGAGTAGGTGTGACGCACCACACATTGGCTATCGTCCAGCACGATAAAACCACCGGAGCCCATCATGGACCCTGAGGCAAAACCTCCGTCGGCCAAGCTTTCGTAGGTCATCATGCGAGTCTCCCCCTTAGCGGTCTTCAATAAAAGATTCGCTGGCAAAATGGGAACCGAAGACCCACCCGGAATACAAGCCTTTAATTTTTTTCCGGCCGGAATACCTCCGCAATATTCATCGCTGTAAATAAACTCTTCGACCGAGATAGTCATATCGATCTCATAAACGCCAGGCTTGTTGATATTGCCACAGGCCGAGATCAACTTAGTGCCCGTTGATTTACCAATACCGATCTTGGCATATTCTTCGCCGCCGTCATTGATAATAGGTACAACGGCTGCGACCGTTTCAACATTATTGACCACCGTGGGGCAACCCCATAATCCTTTTACCGCCGGAAAAGGCGGCTTGATGCGAGGATTACCTCTTTTACCTTCGAGCGATTCGAGCAACGCTGTTTCTTCGCCACAGATGTAGGCACCGGCACCGCGGTGTACATAGATATCGCAATCAAAACCACTGCCTAAAATATTTTTTCCGAGCCATCCATTGGCACGCGCCTCGTCAATGGCCTTTTCTAAAATTTCGGCAACCCACACATACTCTCCCCGAATGTAGATATAGGAGCGGTTCGATCCGAGTGCATACGAAGATGTGATCATTCCCTCTAAAAGCAGGTGCGGAATAAATTCCATCAGGTAGCGATCCTTAAAAGTGCCGGGCTCCGATTCGTCGGCATTGACCACCAAATAACGAGGTACTCCTTCGGGCTTAGCCAAAAAACCCCACTTCATTCCGGTGGGAAATCCAGCTCCTCCCCGTCCGCGCAAACCACTTTTTTTGACTTCTTCGGTCACTTGGTCAGGGCTCATTGACTTGAGTGCCTTCTCGACACTGCGATAACCCCCTTCGCGACGGTACACCTCATAAGTGGTGATACCCGCCACATGCGCTTTTTCTAATAATAATTTTCTTCCCATATTTAGTAAGCGGCCTTGTAGGACGCCCTTTCGTTTTAGTGTGATGCGCTCACCGGCTGTGCAGAACAAGAAGCGATGAGTTCATCGATCTTTTCGCGCGTTAGGTGTTCGCGGTAATACTTTCCATGTTGCAGCATCGGGGCATACCCACAAGCTCCCAAACACTCTACCGTTTTGAGCGTAAACAATCCATCGGTCGTGGTCTCTCCAGGACGAATTCCCAAACGCTCGTAGATGTAGGCCACTATTCCCTCACTGCCATTGAGCATGCAGGGACCCGTCTGGCATACTTCGAGCAAGTGCTTGCCCACGGGCTTTAAGTTGTACATGCTGTAAAAAGTGGCTACCTCGTACACCTCGATCGGCTGCAATTGCAATAATCCTGCTACATAGTCCATCACTTCAGTGCTAAGCCATCCTCCAAATTCCTGCTGTGCTAAGTGTAATACCGGTAAGAGCGCACTCTTTTGGCGTCCTTCGGGATAGCGAGCAATGATCTGCTGTACCTCCTTTAACTTATCGGCCGAAAAACACAAGCTCATGTTCTGATTAATTTTTTAGTTACGCTCTTAACTGGTTTAGGCATCCATCTCTCCGGCGATCAGGTTTAAACTACTCATGGTGATGATCGCATCACTGAGCATGGCCCCTTTGACCAACTCCTCGAACGCCTGGTAATAAATAAAACAAGGTCTTCTGAAATGTAATCGATAGGGTGCCCGTCCGCCATCGCTAATCAAGTAGAAGCCCAATTCTCCATTGCCGCCCTCTACCGCATGATACACTTCGCCGGCCGGAATATCCGTTTCACCCATAATGATCTTGAAGTGATAGATAAGTGCCTCCATCTTAGTGTACACATCTTGCTTGGCAGGAAGGTAGTACTCCGGTACATCGGCATGATAGACCTCTGCCTCGGCACCGGTAAAGGCCTGCACTTTCTGATACGCCTGGCGGATGATAGAAAGGCTCTGCCACATCTCTTGCTCGCGCACCAGCCAACGATCGTAGCTGTCACCGGTGCTTCCTACTGGAATAATAAACTCAAAATCTTGATAACTACTATACGGAGCATGCACCCGCACATCGTAGTCTACGCCCGCCGCACGCAGGTTAGGACCGGTAAACCCATAATTGAGGGCACGCTCGGCGCTGATGCCACCCACGCCCATGGTGCGATCCATAAAGATGCGGTTGCGCTGAAACATATTCTCAAATTCCTTGAGAGCCTTCGGATACTCATCAAGAAATTTCTCGAGCTTTTGAAAAGCGATATCGTTAAAGTTGCGCTCAAAGCCGCCAATACGACCCATGTTGGTCGTTAGACGTGCCCCGCAGATCTCTTCGTAGATCTCATAGATAAGCTCGCGGTATTGCATTACATACAAGAAGCCCGTATACGCACCGGCATCGACACCCATGATCGAATTGCAGATCAGGTGATCGGCAATGCGTGCCAATTCCATGACGATAACCCGCAAATAATCCACTCGCTTAGGTGTGGTTATACCCAATAACTTCTCGCAGGTCATGTGCCATCCCATATTATTGAGCGGCGAAGAACAATAATTGAGACGATCGGTAAGTGTAGTGATCTGAGCCAGTGGGCGACGCTCGGCCAGTTTTTCGAACGCGCGATGAATGTACCCGATGGTTTGATCGGCCGATACAATGCGCTCACCATCGAGCTCGAGAATATTTTGCATCACACCATGAGTAGCCGGGTGCGTGGGCCCCAGGTTTAACGTGGTGGTCGTTTTCTCGATCGATCCTTCGGGCAGTTTAATGTGTTCGCTCATACGATAGCCCCTACGGGGCGTTTTAGCTTTGTTTAGCCGCGGCCAAACATTTCGTCATCTTTATCGATTCGGGTTTGATCTTCTAGTGGAAACTCCTTTCGCAGAGGAAAATAATCCATCTCGTCTACGTTGAGGATCCGCTTTAAATTCGGATGACCTACGAAGTTGATCCCATAAAAATCATAGGTCTCGCGCTCCATCCAGTTGGCCGAGGAGAATAAACCGGTAGCCGTATAAACATCGGGTTGATCGACCCCAGTGAATACTTTAAACCGCAAACGGATGTTCTCTTTCAGGTTATGCAAGTGATAGACGACCGCCAACTCACGTCCCTTTTGATCGGGATAATGCACGCCGGTCAGATCGGTCAAGAAGATAAAACCCAATTGTGCATCGTCGTAGAGAAAATTAAGCACTTTAAGGTTGATCTCTTTGGGCGCTTCGAACTGCAGCATGCCATACGAGGTGCTAAACTCGCTAACCTGTTCGCCGAATTTTTCGGTAAGTCGTTGTTGTATGATCTCGTTGGTAAGTGACATGCTCAATTTATTTACGGCCCGCTCGCTGCTGCCTGCGGAACCTTATTGAATACCGTAGCTCTCCAATAGTAATTTGTAATTCTCGGAATTGCGACGACGCAAACTCTCTTTACCGACCAGGTCTTGAATACGAAGTACCCCATCGATGATGGCCTCCGGACGCGGAGGACAACCGGGTACATACACATCAACAGGCACTACCTGATCGATACCCTGCAATACGCTGTAGGTATCGAATATACCGCCACTGCTCGCGCAAGCGCCCACCGCAATTACCCAGCGAGGCTCGGCCATTTGCAGGTACACTTGTTTTACAACGGGGCCCATCTTTTTGGCGATGGTTCCCATGACCATCAACAGATCGCATTGACGAGGAGAGAATCCCACCCGCTCCGATCCAAATCGTGCCAGGTCGTAATGCGAACCCATCGTAGCCATAAATTCGATTCCGCAGCAAGAAGTCGCGAAAGGCAAGGGCCAAATAGAATTTTTTCGAGCCAATCCTATAACGGAATCAAGTGAAGTGGCAAAGAACCCTTCTCCCTGGTGCCCGTCGGGCATGGGGGCCATGCTGATATCGGCCTCCAAGGGTTTTTGAATAAGATTGTAAGATACCGGACGACTCATATTCCAATCATTTTATAGCATAACAAGCGCTCCATTCGAATGTTGTTGTAACAGGGCATCAATCCTCCCATTGCAACGCTCCCTTTTTGATGATGTAAATAAACCCGCAAAGAAAAAAGCCAACAAAAAGAGCCACTGCCCAAAATCCATCCCATCCCAGTCCTTTGAAGTTGACAGCGTACGGATAAAAGAAGATCACCTCCACATCGAACAATACAAAGAGTATTGCCGTAAGAAAATACTTGATGGCCATCGGCTGCCGGGCATCCCCGTGCGACTCGATCCCACTGGTAAAATTTTGTAATTTATCGCTAGTCTTGCGACGAGGTCCCAGCAAATGCGTGGCGACCATCAAAAAGGCAACCAGTCCTACGGCGATCAACACCTGAAGGGCCAGCGGCAAATAAGTAGAGGCAGTTGAGGCCGTGGAGCTCACTTGCAACCAGTAAACCATGCGCTGTTTTTTCTGGGCGCAAAATTAAGGTGCGGCGACCACAAAAACGCTAAGAGAATCAATGGAAACGACGCGATTTGACGCACTGCTTTTAGGAGCTGCCTCCGGCTTTGGGGCCTGGTCCGTTTTTGGGGCCGTTTCTGGCTTGGGGGCAGCCGCTTTCTCTAACACGGTAATATTTTGCTGAATGGCGGCATTAGTAGGATCAAGAGACAACATGCGGCGCAAATAAACAAGTGCTTTTTCTTTGTCTTTCAATACGTTAGCGCTATAAGCCGCGAGATATCCGGCCACTCCAATTATCGTTTTCTTATTTTTTACAGTATCTTTTTCCAAGATCACCAGATACTTCTCGGCCCAAGGAACGGCCGACCCCAACTCCATACTGGTGTCGATAGCCCGTTGTATATTATATTTCATCATATATCCAAAGGACTCTTCGGGGTACTTGGTAACATAGACCCCGAACAAGCTATCTGCCGTTCCGTACGACTTACCCTGGTAATAGGCAAAACCGGCGTCAAAGAGATCGCGTTGACTGGGATTAGGCTTAGTGGTCAAGATAAGTGTGCGCAGATTGCCTTCGATGATACGGCTCAGGCTATCGCCTTTTGCCTTGAACCGATCGGCTCCTTTTTTAAGCAGGTCTACTTTTAGGTTGGCCAACGTATCTACACGGGTAGATTGCAAATAGGTATCAAATACCTCGGCGGGCGTACCTCCGGTCTTGTCAATGATGTCGGCACGCAATTGATAGTCGTAAAGCGCAACACCGTCCATTTCATCACCCGTGCGTCCAAAGAAAAGATCGCTGTATTTTTTTGCGTTGACAAAAGAGGCATTCGCCGCATCGGTTTGCTGCTGCTTGGCAAGCGTATCGCCCTGCTGGTAATAGGCGTCTGCCAACAACCGATATACGCGGGGCTTAGTAGCCGCCCCCAATGATGCGATAACCTGCTCAGACTTGGCAATAGCACAGGCAAAATCACCCCGAGCCCAGCAAAGCTGAGAGTAGAGAAACTCATCTTGAATATTCTTTTCGGGCTGCTTGGTCTCGATAAACTGCTGCAATTGCTTTTCGGCAGTGGCATAATCGCGACGATAGAAATAATAATAGAACAACTCGTAGTAAGCCGGTGTAAAACGAGGATCTTTTTGCACGCACTCGTTCAAATATTGTAGCACCAACTCCCAGTTTTTCTGGGAATCGAACAAACGTGCCAATCTGTAACTAGCCAAGGCATAGCCAGGATTCAGCCTAAGAGCCTCCAGGTAATTTTGGTAGGCCTCGCCACCTCCCTCACCGGGACGAGCCTTACGAACGGCATTGCCGAGCAGCAAGTACATCTCTGCATTCTTATCTCCCTTTTCGATCTGCGCGGTCATTTTGGCGATGGCATAATTTAGATCGCCTGCTTTAGCCTCGATATTGGAACGAGAAACGGCATTGAGAATGTCGATATTATCTCCCTTGCGGGTGCGGCTCATGGTCAGCGCCGATTCGAATTTTTGACGGGCCTCATCCTTTTTATTCTCAAGCAAGTCGGCATGACCTGCACCCACCATCACCAATGGTGAATTGGCAGCGGCTTGCAGCGCCTTGTCGTACCAAGCGCGCGCGACAGCAATTTTTTTAACAGAATCCAGCTCGCGTTCAATAGCGGCTTGTCCGCCCCAATACAAGGCATCCGGATCGGCAGGATTATTTTTTAAGACCTGCTGAAAAGCCTGTTCGGCCAGCTCAAAACGCTGGGCAAAAAGATGGTTCTTTCCATCCTGTACGGTTTGTCCATTGGCAATAGCAACTACACCGACACTGATCGCAAGCAAAAAGAAAATTCGTTTCATCTTCAATTAAGGTTTCGCTTTAAGGGCTGTAAATATATTATAATTAGTTATTCGACGACCCGGACCGGACGAATCCCCAGTCTTTTCTGGGCAGGGGCCAAATAGCCCCTTCTAAAAATGATCTGTCCGATCTCGCCACTCATAAAATGAGCAAAGCCGGTAGCCAGTCCGCGGTGTCTCTCCTTTAAGATGTACACAAGATCTCGCACCATAGGATACCGCTTGACATAAATATTGGCTTGGTAGGCTTTTACATAAGAGCCCTTGAGATCGGTACTCTCGATGTGCGCCACGTTGACCTTTTTCAAAAAACTTAATTGGGCCGAGTCTTCGGGATTACCTACCCAACCCACCCCCACAAATCCGATCGCACCTGGATGCGAGGCTACATAATCGATAACACCCTCGCTGCTGCGAGCTGCCAGCGCTTGATCGGTCAGGGGCTCATCCTTCAATACGGAATCTACGATAAATCTGACCGTACTTGTCGCTTTTACGCCATCGAATACGGGGATTAACTTTTTTTTATACTTGCCCGTAAGGACCTGCTTGATCTCTTTCATGGTGAACACCGTATCCGGCGAACCTGGGTGCGCCACTACGGCGATCGCATCACGCGCCACCACCAAGCTTCTGGCATTTACCCTTAGCGAATCGGCCATTAGTGCCCGCTCCTCGGCAGAGGGACGACGCGTAACCAACACCATGCGAACACTATCGTTGAGCAGATCGCGCAAGCAATCGGCCTCTGTCTTATAATCTACCGTAATCTTAGTGCCGGGATGATTGGACTCATACACTTGTACCAACTCGTCCACAATGGGCTTGAAGGTCTCGTCGGCACTCACGCGAACCGATCCACGGTCAGGAGTATCGGGCAATTCGTTTCGCTGCTCCTCGTACGATTTACACCCTGCTGCCACCAGACACAAGCCAACTAACCACATGGACACACGTTGCAACATGCCTTCTTTTTTTATTGATTTGCCTTAGTTCCTCTGTACAGGCGCCATGCTCCGTAGAGCAGGCACACGACTCCAAAAATACGGTCGGTCTGATCGGGTGGAAACTGCAAGTTGAGATCCCAGCTAAACTGGCTGCGCAGTAAAAAGAACAGCCCCGCGAGCAAGAACAATCCGCCCATGGTATATTCCCTTACTTTTCTAAGTTGCGTGCGATGGGCCTGCTTTTGCTTTTCGTATTCTTGAAACATGGTTGGCAAATTAGCCAAATTTTTAGCGCGGCCATCAAGTTAACGTAACCTTTACGTATAGCGTGGGGAGAACCACGGGGCGGGTTATATTTGCAAAACAGGCAACGCCTGTTTAATACGCTGCCCTATGGCCAAACCCAGCCTTCCGCCCGGCACTCGCGATTTTTCGGCCGAAGTGGTTCGAAAAAGAAACTATTTGTTCAACACCATTCGCACGGTGTTTGAATGCTATGGTTTTGGCCCCCTTGAAACCCCTGCCATGGAGCAACTTGACACCCTGATGGGCAAGTATGGCGAAGAGGGAGACAAGCTTATCTTTAAGATACTCAATAACGGCCTCGATAATCCAGAGAAAGAAAAGCAGACCAGAGCCGCACTCGAGCAAGTGTTGCAAGGAAAAAACAGCAAGGACCTTACCGAGCGGGCGCTTCGCTACGATTTGACCATTCCCTTTGCCCGTTATGTGGCCACCTGGCATCATCAGCTATCGCTTCCGTTCAAGCGCTATCAAATGCAACCCGTCTGGCGCGCAGATCGCCCGCAAAAGGGGCGCTACCGCGAATTTTATCAATGCGATGTGGATGTGGTGGGTAGTCGTTCGTTATTGAACGAACTAGAACTAGGCTGCATCTGTCACGCCATCTTTACCCGACTGCGTTTACCCGATTATAGCCTGCGCATCAATCACCGTCAATTATTATCGGCCTTAGCTGCCCAATGCGGTAACATCTCGCTAATGGGCGCCATTACAACCGCCATCGACAAGCTCGATAAGATAGGGATCGAAAAAGTAAAGGACGAACTAGCCCAAAAAAATTTATCAGCCGCGCAGATCGACTTGATCACCTCCTACCTGAGTGTCAGTGGCACCCTGTCGCAACAGCTGGAGCAGTTTCGATCACTGCTGGGGCAACAACCAGAGGCGGTAACAGCACTCGAAGAACTGCAACAACTGATCGAAGACCTGCAGCGCCAACAAGTCAATGCCGTGCTCGATCCGACACTGGCTCGAGGGCTTAACTATTATACTGGAACCATTTTTGAGATAAAGGCCCCACCCAGGGTGAGTATGGGAAGCATTGGAGGCGGTGGTCGCTACGATGACCTGACCGGTCTTTTTGGAGTATCGGGCATACCCGGCGTGGGTCTCTCGTTCGGCGTTGACCGTATTTACGATGTGCTAGAAGAATTAGCGCTATTTCCAGAAGATAGCACGTTGGGAACGCAGGTATTGTTCTTTAACCTGGGGAAAGATGAGATGCAGGCTGCCTTTACGCAAATGCAAGGATTACGCGAGCGGGGCATTGCGGCAGAATTATATCATGAGCCTGTAAAATTCGATAAGCAATTCAAGTACGCTGAAAAAAAGAACATCCCTTATATCGCCATCATTGGGCAAGAGGAAATAATGAATCAAGAGGTGAACGTAAAAAATATTCGCAGCGGCGAACAAAGAAAACTTTCATTTACGGCACTGCAAACGCTATCGTTCGATTGGTAAATGGGCGTTACAATGCCTCGTATATAACGGCCGCCCCTTGCCCCACCCCTACACACATGGTAGCCAACCCAAACCGCGCTTTTCTACGCCTAAGTTCATAGAGCAAGGTTGTCGAAATGCGGGCTCCACTGCAACCCAATGGATGTCCTATAGCGATAGAGCCGCCGTTCACATTGACGCGAGCGGGATCTAGTTGAAGTTCTTGCATACAAGCCAGCGACTGCGATGCAAAAGCCTCATTGAGTTCGACCAGATCGATATCCTTTATTGTAAGTCCGGCTCGCTGCAATACTTTTTGCGTAGCGGGCACCGGCCCTATACCCATCATGGCAGGATCAACACCGGCCACCGCCATTGCCACCACTTTGGCGATCGGAGTTAGCTTGTGCGTGCGAAGGGCGCTCTCGCTGGCCAGCAACAATCCGGCAGCACCATCATTGATGCCCGACGAATTTCCTGCGGTAACCGTACCACCCTTCTTGAATGCAGGTGAGAGGGCCGCCAGTTTCTCGAGCGAGGTTTCGCGAGGATGCTCATCGTTGACCACCCAACTGATGAGTCCCTTGTTTTGTATCTCAACGGCCGTTATCTCTTGTTCCCAACAACCGCTGGCTTTTGCTGTGGCGTATTTCTGTTGCGAAGAAAGAGCAAATTGATCTTGTTGCTCTCGGGAGATCGCATAGTGGGCGGCCACATTCTCGGCAGTTTCTCCCATGGTAAAAGGATAATACTGCGCAGCCAGCGATGGATTGATAAAACGCCATCCCATGGTGGTATCAAAAAGCTGTGCACTGCGATCGAAGGGCTGTGCCGATTTAGCCATTACATAAGGTGCCCTGCTCATACTCTCGACCCCTGTAGCCATTATGAGCTCGGCATCACCAACCGCTACCTGGCGGGCACCATCCATAATGGCCTGCAATCCCGAAGCGCATAGACGATTGACTGTGGTGCCAGCCACCGAAATGGGCAAGCCCGCCAGCAAGGTGGCCATCCTTGCCACATTGCGATTATCCTCACCGGCTTGGTTGGCCGCTCCGGCGATCACCTCTTCGATGGCTGCCGGATCGAGCGTCTCGTTACGCTTATGCAGCGCGCGCAACACAGTGGCCAACAGATCATCGGGGCGCACTGTGCTGAGAGAGCCGCCGTAGCGACCCACCGGGGTTCTAATGGCATCCACCACATAAACAGGTTTCATAACAGAGGTTTGATGGCAAATATCCGTTAAATACTTAAATCCCTTACCGGGCAGTTATCTTTGCAATACATGAAAAAGACGGCCGCAGAAAATATCAGAACCTGGAGCTTACAACAGATCGAACAGCATTTTGAGACCCGGGGCGAAAAAAAATTCAGGGCACGACAACTCTATGACTGGATCTGGCAAAAGAACGCCATGAGTTTTGCCGACATGACCAATCTGAGCAAGGAAATGCGCCAGCACCTGGGCGAACAATTCGTATTACCGGCACTGACCGTCAATGCCACCCAATACTCCGAGGACGGAACCGTCAAAAGCCGCTTTATGACCTGGGATGGGCATGCCATAGAGGGAGTTTTGATACCCACCGAAAAAAGATTGACGGCCTGCGTGTCTTCGCAGATCGGCTGTTCACTTTCTTGTAAGTTTTGCGCCACCGGATACATGGACCGTAAGCGAAACTTGCAATTCGACGAGATCTTCGACGAAGTAGTGTTACTTAATAAAGAGGCCCAGCAGCAGCACCAAAAAAAGATCAGCAACATCGTGTTTATGGGAATGGGCGAGCCGCTACTCAACTACAAGCAAGTCTTGATGGCCATCGACAAGATAACGTCTCCGGATGCGCTCGGCATGAGTCCTCGCCGCATTACCGTCTCTACCGCCGGCGTGGCTAAAGGTATTCGCCAGTTGGGAGATGATAACGTGCGATTTAAACTGGCCCTATCGTTGCATGCGGCCAACGATCAAAAACGCAACGAGATCATGCCGATCAATGAATCGAACCAGATTCGCACGCTGGTCGAAGCCCTCAACTATTTTTACAAGAAGACCGGCAATGAGATCACCTTCGAATACATATTATTCGATCAATTCAACGACTCGCTGCAAGATGCCGAAGAACTGGTCAAGATCTACCGCCAGGTACCCGCCGACCTGGTCAACATTATTGAGTACAATCCCATCGATAAGGCCCGCTTCAAAAAACCTTCCGAGGCAAAAACGACAGCCTTTATGGAGTACCTGGCTCAAAAAAGGGTCAATGCCCGACTGCGTAAAAGTCGTGGAAAAGACATCGATGCCGCCTGCGGACAGCTGGCGAATAAAGGGTAATCGGCCCTCTGGAAAGGCCCCCATTTTAAACCTTTCGATCGCTTGCTGGTCATAGAATGGTAGGCTTGCCCCAAACGGCCTACCTCAAAACACTAACATATGAAATCGATCGTCTTCGTAGTGCTGGCCGCCGGTCTGCTCGTAACCGCCAATGCCCAAGAAAAGCAGACCCCGCACGTCCCTCGCCCACCTTATCGCAATGACCAAAAAAAGCAAGGAAATGAGCTGTTATTGCAACGACTGCAACTAACGTCCGCACAACGCGAACAACTTAAAAAAGAGCAAGAGCAAGCGCTCGAAAAAGTCTTGACGGCCGACCAAAAAAAGAAGCTCAAAGAAATTCGGCAGCAACAACAGCAACGCAAAGAAGAAATGGAAGCTCGCCAGCGTCAGCAACTCAAAGATCGCTTATCACTAACCGACGATCAGGCTACCAAATTGCAAGACCTGCAGAAGAATTTTATGGAGTCGATGAAAAAGAATCGCCAACAACTTGACCAGACGATCGCACAGCAACGCGAACGCACCCGCGAGCTGATGGAAACACACCAGCAATCACTTAAGAAATTGCTGAGTGCCGAACAACTTGATAGATTCAGAATGATGATGCGCGATAAAATGCGTGATGGCATGCAACGATTCAGAGATCGTACCGGCGGGTACGAGCAACGCCCCCCAGCGGACAGAAGAGCTCCCATGAATCGTAGAGCGCCCGCCGAACGCAGAATGCCTCCTCCAAACGGCACTAACTCCGACGTGCGCGCCGATACGCTGTAATTGACCTACCTTTGTAGCGTACTGTTGAAAAACAGCACCTACCTACATGAAAAAATCAGCTTCGAATCCCTTTACCAAGTTTGGGACCAAAAAAAGTAATGCTGCCATAAAAGAGCAGTTCAAGCAAGAAAAAAGAAAGGCCAAAAAAGAACGAGAGGCTTTCTTCGAGCAAAAAAAAGCGGCCGCACGAGTGGCCCGCGGTGGCAAGGCTGCTGCCGATGTAAAAGGAAATTTTCCCAAGAGTCATCCGGTAGTGACACCTCCCGAAAGGATGCCACTTAACAAATACCTGGCCCATGCCGGGGTAGCTGCCCGCAGAGAAGCTGCCGAGCTTATCAAAAAAGGATTGGTCAAGGTGAATGGTGCGGTAATGCTAGAACCCGGTTGCCGGATTGCTCCCCAAGACGTAGTTACTTACAACGGAAAAAAACTTTCTCCGGCCCGTGAATACGTTTACATCCTGCTGAATAAACCCAAAGATTACATTACGACCACCGACGATCCGCAGGGAAGAAAAACGGTGCTTGATATCGTCGGGCAAGCCACTACCGAACGCATTTACCCGGTGGGGCGTCTCGACCGCAACACCGCCGGCGTGCTGCTGTTGACCAACGATGGCGAACTGGCCCAACAATTGACCCATCCCAAAAATCAGGTCAAAAAAATTTACCAGGCCACGCTCGACAAACCCCTGGAGAAAAAAGACTTTGACAGACTGTTACAAGGGATCGTGCTCGAGGACGGACCCGCCGCAGCGGATGTGTTGGCCTATGCCGACAGCAAAGACAAATCACAGGTAGGTATTGAGATACACAGCGGTCGAAACCGAATTGTGCGTCGCATGTTCGAGCACCTGGGCTACGATGTAAAAAATCTGGACCGTGTGGTCTTTGCCGGTCTTACCAAAAAAAATGTGCCGCGTGGCAAATGGCGTTTTCTGAGCGAAAAAGAAGTACGCGATCTCAAACATTTTGGAAAAGGCAAGTAACTACGGATGCAACTCTCCTCTCTCATATTGGCCGAAACCGACCATTGGATAGCGCTCAACAAACCTGCGGGTCTCTTGTCGGTGCCTGACCGGTTGGGCAAGGAGGTCTCTCTAAAAATGATGCTGCGCGAAAAATACGGCAACAGCTGGGTAGTACACCGACTGGACCGTGAGACCAGTGGCGTCATCTTGTTCGCCAAAGATGAGACGACCCACCAGTTGCTCAACAAACAATTCGAAGAGAGACGTACCGAAAAGATCTACACCGGACTGGTAGTGGGCACGCCGGCCGAAGAGCAAGGCAGCATTACCACCCCCATTGCCGAACATCCCGCCGGCGACGGTAGAATGATGACCCATGCCAAAGGGAAACCCTCTCACACCGATTACAGAGTACTCGAGCTACTCCGACCTTATAGTCTGGTAGAATTTATTATCCATACCGGTCGTACGCATCAAATTCGCGTACACCTACAATCGCTTGGACATCCCATTGTCTGCGACACCCTGTACGGAGATGGAAAACCCGTACTAGTATCATCACTTCGAAAAAAATTTAAACTCTCTAAACTGGCAGAAGAAGAAAGACCGATCCTTGCCCGACTGGCCCTGCATGCCCGGCGACTTAGTTTTGTCGACAACGAAGATCAACCACAGCACATAGAGGCTCCGCTGCCAAAAGACCTTACGGCCACATTATCACAACTCAGAAAAGCACAGGTAAAAAAATAATAAAGGCCGAACGACCATGCGTTACGCTGGTTGTACGCATTCGAAAGTATATTTAATGGCGCTATTCTTACGCAACATGGCCGCCACGCCACAGTATTTTTCGAGCGAAAGATCGATGGCCTTTCTCACTTTGTCTTCGTTTGCCGGATCGGTAGTTACTGCATAATGCAGATCGATGTCAGTAAAGACCCTTGGATGATCGGCGGTCTGGTCGGCCGCACTAACTATGGTCAATCCCGTAAAAGTCACCCGCATCTTCTCTAAGATCTCCACTACATCCACCGCAGAACAACCTGCCAACCCTGCCAGCAGTAAGGCCTTTGGACTCATACCAGCCTGTAGATGCCCATCCATCGTCACCGCTCCGCCATTTTCCTGTACGGCCTCGAATAGTAGCTTTTCTTTCCAATGTGTGGTAATGGTCATGATCTGTTTTTTTTACGAATGAGCAATGCCGCTACGCCCGATAAAGAGGCCGTCAATTTGCTGTAGGTTTCTTTGGTCAACAACTTTGAATCGTTGAGGGCCTTGTATGTTAAAAAGAGGCCCAGTGGAAGTAACACGAATGTGGCCAGCCACATACCCACAAAAGGCGTAAGCGTATCTTCTTTGGCGAACTTCTCCCCTACCGTACTCGAAAAATAAAAGAGCATAAAAAAGACGATGGCAAAGATCAACGGAGTGCCCAATCCACCCTTTCGAATGATCGCCCCCAACGGAGCACCGATCAGAAATAAGATGATGCAGGCCACCGACAAGGCCAGCTTACGATGCCATTCAATAAAGTGACGTCGTACACTTCGATTCTTATCGGAAAGCACGCTATACAACGATTCTGCGCTCATTCGGATCGAAGCGGCCGAACTCTGCGTAGTACTGAGCAAAATGGCAAGAGACGAATCAGGCAATAGTTGGCGAAGTTGTGTCTTACCCTTACGGAGTTTTTTCTCAGCGCTGCTAGGTGCCGTAGTTGACCAAGTGGTATCCATCAATCCATAAAAAGCAAACTGCGTTAGCAGGTCGCGCGTCATTCGGTTGACCACCGTATCGCGCTCGCGGCGTAGCGAGTCAATAGCTTGATTCAGCTGACGCATACTGAACATCCGCTCATTGTTCTTATTGACACTGTCTGCTGTTCGGCTGCTGAATCCAAGGGCGGCCAGATCGAATTGCTTAGTGTACGTCTTAAAGTTAGTGCGGATGTACTCGTTGTTACCCGCATCGAAAGGATTGCCTCTTTCTTGGTATCGCGATCCATCGCGCAAATGCAATTCCAAAAACCGTTTGTTACCAGTGACCCGCATGACACCGCTTTTGGCCATTACAAAATTATCCTGCAACAGGTTGCCTTGCTCGTAGATGATCACATCGCGTATGACACTATCGTTGGATTCCTTTTTACCGATCTTGATGGCATACCCGCCGATCCGATCGTAAAATATACCCTCTTTGAGATTAAAGGCCGGCTTGGCGTATACTATATCGGCCAGCAAGGTCCTGGATTTTAGATTGGCTACGGGTATAACGTAATTCGAAAATAAAAAGGCAATAAAGCCGATCAGGATACTGAGCAAAAACAGAGGGCGCATAAAACGCAACAGGGAAATACCGGCCGATTTGATGGCAACCAGCTCAAAATTTTCGCCCATGTTCCCGAAGGTCATCAGCGATGACAATAGCACGGCCAGTGGCAGCGCAAGCGGAACCAGCACCGCGCTTTGGTAGCCGATAAATTCCAAAATAACTCCGGGGCCCAACCCCTTGCCGACAAAGTCATCGATGTACAGCCAAAAGAATTGCATGACCAACACCAACAACGTAATAAAGAAGGTGGCGATGAATGGCCCTGCGAAGGACCGAAGGATCAGCTTATCAAGTTTTTTAAACAAGTCGGTAAACTAAGGCCGTCATTAGTTGCCAAGTCGATGGAAAAGATCTTTGACCTGGTGGTCCCACAGCAGGGTTTGGTCTTTTATCTCTTTCTTCTCGGCAAAATCCTTTATGACCAAAATGGTCTGGTTGGTGATCTCCGATTTATCGATGGCAAACTCAAAATATTCTCCCTTGGGAGCGGTTATCCAGCGATAGCGAACGAATTTATCTTGTTCCTTTTCGATAACCTCGGCTTGCTCTACATTTCCATCCCAGCCAAAATAGAACATCCCATCGCGCTCATCTACTTTGTCGGCAAACCACTCACTCAATCCGGCCGGCGTAGACAAAAAATCGTACAAGATAGTAGGCGAACAACGAACCGGAAATTCCAATGTATATAATTGCTTGCTCATGTCTTTATCAGTTGCAACGATGCAATAATAGAGAAAATAACATCAAACACAAAAAGGGAGTTTTTTAGCAAAAAACAAGGCGGATTATCTCTTGTCAAGACAATACCCCGTCCTATAACTTGATCTCTCAATTCGAGGCTATGCGTATGAGACAAATAAAGATCGGAAAGTCAATCACCAACCGAGATCAACCCAGCGTGGAGAGATACTTGCAGGAGATCGCTACCATTGAGCGTATCAGCCCCGAGGAAGAAGCAGAACTTTCACAAAATATTAAGAGAGGATGCCAGTTTTCACTTCAACGGCTGGCCAGTGCCAATCTGCGTTTTGTAGTTTCGGTGGCCAAACAATACCAGCACCAGGGCCTGCCACTTTGCGATCTGATCAACGAAGGTAATTTGGGGCTGGTCAAGGCGGCTGCTCGCTACGATGGTACCAAAGGATTCAAGTTTATCTCATATGCCGTGTGGTGGATTCGGCAATCGATCTTGCTGGCCCTGGCCGAACATGGCCGTGTCGTAAGAGTGCCCGTCAACAAGGTGAGCAGCGCACACCGAATGCAAAAGTCCCATGCCTTGCTGGAACAAGAACTGGAACGTGATCCCACTACCCAGGAGTTGGCCGCTTTTATGGGCGTTACCGAAGAGGAAATATACGCTTGCCGATGTGTGCATGTCAAACATCATAGCATTGACAGCCCGGTGGCCGAAGAAGAAAAGATCGGAATCAGCGAAACGCTCGAGGACAAAGGAAGCACCCGGGCCGACCATAGATTAGAGGGTGCAGCCTCTCTTCAGATCGAAATTGAGCGATGCCTACAGACCTTAACCGAGCGACAGCAACGGATTCTCTGCGCCTATTTCGGTATCGGAAGGCCCTTGTCAAAAAGCCTGGAGGAGATCGGAGCTGACCTGGGTATCAGTCGGGAAAGGGTTAGACAGATCAAAGAGAAGGCACTGGCCCGCCTGCAGCATGCCCACCGGTCGCGCATGCTTCGCAGCTTTCTGGCCCAATGATCGGCTGGCGCTTCGTATCTTTGACGCCCTTTATTACTATGTTCAACTCTTTACAGCAAAAACTAGAGACCGCCTTCAAGAACCTCAAGGGGCAAGGCCGAATTACGGAACTGAATGTGGCTACCACCATCAAAGAGATCCGAAGGGCACTGGTGGATGCGGACGTAAACTACAAGATCGCGAAGGAATTTACCGATAAGGTCAAAGAGAAGGCCATGGGGGCCAAAGTGATCAATGCAGTGTCTCCGGGCCAGTTGATGACCAAGATCGTAAAGGATGAGTTGACCGCGTTGATGGGAGGTACCGAGGCCACATTGCAAGACAAGGGCAACCCGGCCATTATCCTGATCGCAGGTTTGCAAGGCTCTGGTAAAACTACATTCAGCGGAAAACTGGCTAATTACCTGAAACAAAAAAGAGGGCTCAGCCCCTTACTGGTAGCCGGTGACGTGTATCGACCGGCCGCTATGGAACAGCTACGCGTGCTGGGGGAACAGATCGGTGTTGAGGTCTACATAGATGCCGCTAATCAAGATCCTGTCGCCATTGCCCGCGATGCGGTGAGTAAAGCGCGCAGTTTGAACAAGAACGTAGTTATCGTCGATACCGCCGGTCGATTGGCCGTGGATGAAGCCATGATGAACGAGGTATCCCGCATCAAAGAAGCGGTTCAACCACAAGAAATCTTATTTGTAGTCGACAGCATGACGGGCCAAGACGCCGTAAATACGGCCAAGGCCTTTAATGACCGTCTCAACTTTACCGGAGTCATCCTTACTAAATTAGATGGCGATACCCGAGGTGGGGCTGCCCTTTCCATTACCTACACTGTAAATAAGCCCATCAAGTTTACCAGCAATGGCGAAAAGATGGACACCCTCGATGTCTTTTATCCCGAGCGAATGGCCCAACGTATTTTGGGCATGGGGGATATTACCACCCTGGTAGAGAAGGCACAGGCGCAGATCAGCGAAGAGGAGGCCAAAAAACTCGAGGCCAAGATCAGAAAGAATAAATTCGACTTCGCCGATTTTAAGATGCAACTCGAGCAGCTAAAGAAAATGGGAGACATGAAAGAGATGCTCGGAATGATCCCTGGCATGGGCAGCAAGCTGAAGGATATTGATATCGACGAAAATGCCTTTAAGGGTATCGAGGCCATGATCAATGCCATGACCCCGGCCGAGCGGGCCAATCCCGATCTGATCGACCCTAGCCGCAAAAAAAGAATCGCCAAAGGCAGTGGCAAGGACATACAAGAGGTCAATAACTTCATGAAGCAGTTCGACCAAATGCGAGATATGATGAAGAATATGAACAAGTTGGGCGCCTTTGGTAAAATGATGCCCGGACTTAAAAGATAACCAAAGGGCATAAAAAACTTGCCTGTTATCTACCCCCTTTGTATATTTGCAACCCCGGTTTTTACCGGGCCAAACATTTTTTGTTAACGCTGTTAAATTTCTATTTATGTCAGCCAAAATCCGTCTCCAAAGACACGGGTCTAAAAAAAGACCTTTCTACTTCATCGTCGTAGCCGATTCAAGAGCTCCCCGCGATGGAAAATTCATCCAGAAACTAGGAACCTACAACCCCCTGACCATTCCCGCTACCATTCAGCTGGATCGTCAAAAAGCATTGGAGTGGCTCAATAAAGGCGCCATCCCTACCGATACGGTTCGTCGTATCCTTAGCTTTAAAGGAGTTTTGTACCTGAAGCATCTGCTCAGAGGAGTTTCCTTAGGATTGTTCGACGAGGCCGCTGCCATGCAAAAGTTCACTGAGTGGACGGCTGAGCACGACAATCAGATCAAAAAGAAAAACGAAGAGACCCAGCGCAAGCGCTCAGAAAAGCGTCAAGCTATTCTGTCCGCTTCTGTTGCCACTCGCCAGGCCAAGGTTGCCGCACAAGCTGCTGCCCAGGCCGCTGCTGAAGCCCCTGCCGAAGAGGCTGGTGCAGCTGAGGCTAGTGCTCCTGAAGAAACGACCGAAGCCTGATCGCTGTCGAGATACTAACGTTACTCATCCCGGCCCCTGCGCCGGGATTTTTTTTGCTCGGGGTTATTGATTTGTTTTGTAAAAAGGAAGACATGAAATTGTATACTCGCGTTACCCAGTGAGTATCGTATCTTATACCGCAGATCGTTTGTATGAAGAGCTATATCAAACTCGGAAAAATTGTAGCAGCCCACGGACTGAAAGGAGAACTTGTGCTGCAACATGAGCTCGGTAAAAAAACGGATCTAAAAAAACTACCGGCCTTATTCATCGAGATAAAAAAAGATTCGCTGGTGCCTTATTTTATCGATAAAGCAAAAGGCACGACTGAGAAAGAATCACTACTCTTGCTCGAAGAGATCGATACCCGAGAAAAAGCGCAAGGCCTGGTTGGAAAAATTTGTTGGTTGCCTGAAGAACAGTTCAAACAATACGCGCATCGCCAAGCCCCGGCCAGCTTACTGGGATACCAGATAACAGAAGAGGATAAGGAGCCGATGGGACTTGTGCTCGAGGTCATTGAGCAACCGCAACAACTACTCTGCCGTTTGCAGATAGAAGGGAAAGAGGTGTTGATACCCCTTAACGAAGATACCCTTGTCGCTATCGATCATGCGACCCGCACCATCACCGTTCGCTTACCCGAAGGATTACTAGCCATTTATTTGAGTTGAACTTGCCGGCGCCTCAACCCTATATTGCCCATTTTGATCTTGACTCCTTCTTTGTATCGGTCGAACTCATCAACAACCCTTCGTTGAAAGGAAAGCCCGTACTCGTGGGTTCCATAGAGCGTGGCGTTGTGGCGACCTGCAGTTACGAGGCCAGAAAATTTGGCATTCACTCGGCCATGCCCATGAAAAGAGCACTGCAGCTTTGCCCATCGGCCATCGTAACCAATGCCAGTCGACATCAATACGGAAAATATTCTCGCTGGGTGACCGAACTGATCGCCGAAAAAGTGCCGCTCTTCGAGAAAGCCAGCATCGATGAGTTTTATGTAGACCTTACCGGGATGGACCGGTTTTTTGGAGCCAGCACCTTTGCGCAAGATCTTCGAAAGCATATTACCGCACAAACCGGCCTGCCTATTTCTTGCGGACTAGCCGCTGCCCGCTTTATTGCCAAGATGGCGACCAACCAAGCCAAGCCGAATGGATTTTTACAAATAAAGCCGGGTCAAGAAAAAGAATTTTTATGGCCCCTTTCCATCGATAAGATCAATGGCGTGGGGGAGCAGACCGCACAACTGCTCAAGAGCAAAGGGCTCTATACAATAGAGGATATTGCCCGTACGCCGCTGCCGGTACTTACTTCTTATGTAGGCAAATGGGGCGAGTCGTTATGGGAAAAATCGCAAGGCATCGGCAGTGCGGAAATTTATACCGAGTGGGAACAGAAATCCGTAAGCCACGAACAAACCTTCGACCACGATCATAGCGACCTGCGTTTTTTACTGCAACAGATCGTTTCGCTTTGTGTGGAGACCGCAGCCGATGTTCGCAGCGAGGAGAAGCTGGCAGGCTGTATTACCGTCAAGATCAAATACAGCAACTTCGAGGTCGTCTCCCGACAAGAGACGATCGATTACACCGCACTGGACGATGTGATCACAGCCAAAGCCAAACTCTTATTCCAGCAACTTTACCAGCCAGGTAGACCCGTGCGATTGTTGGGTGTTCGCTGTAGCCATTTGGTTCCGATCAATCTGCAGATGAGCCTCTTTGAAAAAACGGCCGAGAAACTACAGCTCTATCAAACCATGGACGAGATCAATGAGCGATTTGGAAAGGATGCGCTGACCAAGGCCGCTATCGTGTCACCCTCAGGCCGCAACAAAGAGGAGTAATCCCCCATACGTGGGCGTACGCTTCGTTGTATCTTTGTTGCCCCAACCATTTTATACGACTTCAACTACAATCTATGTCTGCCGTTTGGAAACAATACCAAGAAAAACACCAAGAACGCTTCTTGAACGAAATGATCGACCTGCTCCGGATTCCTTCCGTCAGTGCCAAGTCTGAACACAAAGAAGATATGATCCGCTGTGCCGAAGCCGTACAAAAAAGTTTACTGGCCGCCGGTTGTGACAAGGCCGAGGTATTGCCCACTGATGGATACCCCGTAGTATATGGTGAGAAGATCATCAATAGCTCGGCACCTACCGTGCTGGTCTATGGGCACTATGATGTGCAACCTGCCGATCCACTCGAATTATGGCATAGTGGACCCTTTGATCCGGTAATCAAGGACGGAAAAGTATATGCGCGCGGTTCTGCCGACGACAAGGGACAATTTTACATGCACGTAAAGGCCTTGGAGATACTTTGCCAAACCAATACGCTCTGCACCAACATCAAGTTTTTGATCGAGGGAGAGGAAGAAGTAGGTTCGCCCAATCTCGGCCCCTTTGTTGCCCGTCACAAAGAGCTATTGAAAGCAGATGTTATTTTGATCAGCGACTCAGCCATGTTAAGTATGGATACCCCTTCGCTCGACACCGGCGTAAGAGGACTAAGTTATATCGAAGTAGAGGTAACCGGACCCAATCGCGATCTGCACAGCGGCATTTACGGTGGTGCGGTGGCTAATCCCATCACCATATTGGCCCAGATGATAGCTAGCTGTCACGACGCGAACAATCATATTACCATTCCTGGTTTTTATGATGATGTAGCAGAGGCCAGTGCAGAAGAAAGAACGCTTATCAACAAAGCACCCTACAGCGAAAAAGACTATAGCGAAGACCTTGGGGTCAACAGCCTGTGGGGAGAAAAAGGATATAGCACGTATGAACGTACCGGCATCCGCCCGACCCTCGAGGTAAATGGCATTTGGGGCGGCTACATAGGAGAGGGAGCCAAAACCGTACTTCCTTCGAAAGCCTATGCCAAGATCTCGGCCCGCTTGGTACCCAATCAATCTTCGGAGAAGATCACACAGAAACTATTGGATTACTTTACCAGCATTGCACCCGCTTCGGTAAAGGTCAAAGCCTCGCTCCACCACGGTGGCGAGCCCTATGTTACACCGATCGACAGCAAAGGATACCGAGCGGCCGCCAAAGCCGTAGAGGCTACGTTTGGCAAGGAGCCGATCCCCGTTCGTGGTGGAGGTAGTATCCCTATTTGCTCAATACTCGAAAAAGAGCTCGGAATAAAGATCGTCTTTATGGGGTTTGGTTTGGACAGCGATAACCTGCACAGCCCCAATGAAAAATATAACATCGAGAATTATTTTAAGGGGATCGAGACCATTCCACACTTTCACCGCTATTTTGCCGACCTGGCGTAAGAAAGGAACCCCTTGCACTAGCAGGATCGCACTGGTAAGATCGCACTAGCATTATTACGCTGATAGTTATCAAGTAGTGATTGCAGCCTGTCATTGAGCCGGCAGCGGCCCTTGGTATAGATTTGGAGAAGCAATATTGCCACCTTCAAAAAAACATATACCATGGAAAAACAAATTTTAGAAAAAGCCAGCCGCTCTCTCCCTTCATTATTCGGAAACGGATGGCTCGATCGAATGCTCAGCACACCGCTCGATGAGTATTTAGGAATGACCCGCGTATCGAATGTTCCGGCCGTCAATGTAAGCGAGACCGATAAAGAATACATTGTTGCGGTGGCCGCACCAGGCATGGACCGAAAGAACTTTCAGGTAGAGACCGCCGAAGACATGCTAACCATTTCGGCCGAAAAAGAAAAAGAGGAAAAAGAGGAGCACGAAGGACGCTATAACCGCAGGGAGTATAACTATAGCAGCTGGTCTCGCTCCTTTAGTTTACCCGAAGATTGCAATGTCGAAAAGATAGATGCCGAGTACAAAAGTGGAGAGTTGCGCATTACGATACCCAAAACGGCCATCAAAAAACCCAAGAACGTGCATACCATTCCAGTAGCCTGATCGATAACCCAGCTCATTTTGCACCAGCATGTCGGACCTTCCACTATCGGAAGGTCTTTTTTTTACAAAAATGCCGCGTGCAACACAAGCGGTTTATATTTGCCACATGCACATCGATATACTCACGGTATTGCCAGGACTGCTCGAAAGTCCTTTTGCGCACAGTATCCTAAAAAGAGCGCAAGAAAAGGGACTACTGTCAGTAGCAGTGCATCCGCTTCGGCAATGGGCGGTAAACGAATACGGACAAGTCGACGACTATCAATATGGCGGTGGCGCCGGCATGGTGATGATGTGCGAACCGTTGGCCCACGCTATCGAAGCACTTTCCTCGAAGGGCGCTTACGATGAGGTCATTTTTTTAACTCCCGACGGAGAAACCTTTGACCAGCCCATGGCCAACCAACTTTCGCTTAAAAAAAGATTGTTGTTGATCTGCGGACACTACAAAGGGATCGACCAGCGTATTCGTGACCATTTTATTACCAGAGAAATTTCTATTGGCGACTATGTACTGAGTGGCGGAGAGCTACCTGCCGCCGTTTTGGTAGATGCCATCGGTCGGCTTATTCCCGGTGTGCTCAACGACGAGACCTCTGCGCTCACCGATTCGTTTCAAGACCAATTACTCTCGCCCCCCGTGTATACCCGGCCCGAAGAGTTCAGAGGGTGGAAAGTGCCAGATGTGTTGATGAGCGGCAACCATCGTCTTATTGATGAGTGGCGACACGAACAAGCACTTGAGCGTACGCGCTTGCGCAGACCCGATCTGTTAAACGACTAATTTTTTTCTATGCCTACCCCCAGAAGAAATTTTTTAAAGCAACTCGCACTGAGTAGCTCGGCCATGGCCGGTGCGCTTCCCTTGCTGGCGGCCAGCGATGAGCAACTCGAAAAAGCCGAGCAATTTCAGCGATCCGCACCGTCATTCAACATGTGTGGCTATGCAGCCCCCAAGATCGAAAATGTTCGTATTGGCATAATTGGTGTGGGTATGCGCGGTTCGGATGCCGTAGAGAGATTATCATATATAGAGGGCACCACCATTGTGGCCCTGGGCGACAAATATCCCGATCGCATCGCGCGTGCACAAAAAACGCTAGCGACCCTGCAACGTCCGGTAGCCAAAGAGTACAGCGGCGAAGAAGGTTGGAGAAAAATGTGCGAAGACCCCGACATTGACCTGATCTACACCTGTACCCCTTGGACACTGCATACGCCCATCGCCGTTTACGCTATGACGCAGGGAAAACATGTGGCTACCGAAGTACCCGCCGCTCTAACACTCGATGAGTGCTGGCAACTGGTCGATACCTCGGAAAAAACCAAACGGCATTGCATGATGCTCGAGAACTGTTGCTATGACTTCTTTGAACTGCTAACCCTCAACCTCGTGCGACAAGGGTTATTGGGCGAGATCGTTCATAGTGAAGGGGCTTACATTCACGATCTTTCCCAAGACTGGCTCTTTAACAAGAAAGCCTATGCCGATATGTGGCGCCTAAAGATCAACATAGGCAAGCAAGGTAATCTCTATCCCACCCATGGGCTAGGACCCGTGGCGCAGTGCATGAACATCAACCGCGGTGATGTAATGGAGCATTTGGTCAGTATGAGTACCGCAGATTTTAGCCTATCGCCACTCGCCAAACAAAAAGCGGCCGCCGATCCTTTCTTTGCCCCCTATGCAGATAGCTCCTACCGGGGTAACATGAACAATACCATCATTCGAACGGTAAAAGGCAAAACGATCTTATTGCAACACGATGTATCTACTCCCCGCCCCTACTCGCGCATTCATTTGCTGAGCGGCACCAAAGGCATGGCACAAAAATGGCCCGGCCCGGCCCGGATCGCGTTTGGCCACAGCTGGGTCAAGTCAGAGGAACAAAAAAAGCTCGAAGAGAAATACACCCTTCCGCTGGTCAAACATATCGGAGACATCGCCAAAGAAGTTGGTGGACACGGTGGCATGGATTTTATCATGGACTGGAGGCTCATCGATTGCTTGCGCAACGGACTACCACTCGATCAAGATGTTTACGATGCGGCTGCCTGGAGCTGCATTGTGCCCCTTAGCATCCGCTCGGCTGAGAAAAGATCGAGAACAGTGGACATTCCCGACTTTACCCGCGGAAACTGGAAGACGAACCAACCCGTAGCGCTGCATCTCGACGGCGGGGCCACCACGGGTGTACG